>JBFLZW010000002.1 GCA_040755755.1 bacterium
AGGTTTCCACCCTATTCACAATCTCAACAACTAATTTCACTTGTTAACTATTTTATAAATTTATAATTTGGGGGTGGGGGAATTTTCGGCTGTCACGGTGGGGGAATTTTCGATTGACATTACCAAGCCTTGGTATTTTTCAGACAGCCTCTGAGGCAATGGCTGTTCAGCGCAATGCCCTCGGTGGATAAAGGCACTGAAGAAGTATGGCTATTGGCCTGTACAAGCACAGGTAAATCAATGAGTTAACCCCACTCTCCGTGGGCTGCAATCCAGCCTGTAAACCGGCAGGTTGACGGGAAGGGAGGAGTTTGCCCTTGGTCCCCCAATATTTTCACGGTAAGAAGCACGCTTGTGAACTTACGAATTTTTCTATTTATTAATATTTACCATCTGCTTATTCAATTCCATGAGCATCTGCATGACCGTATCGAATCTCTGGTTTAATTGGCCTATCTCCTGCCTGACTTGCCCGATCTGGGAATCAATCTTCTGATTTAATTGAGCACTCAAGCTATCAATCCTAGTTCCCAGGTTATCAACCCTCTGGCCTATAATATCGATCCGTTGATTGAGATACCGGGAGCTTTCCTCTTGCCGGGTTTTAACCTCATCAATGGCCGAATAAATATCGTCCAGGGTAACTCTCTTAAATACCTTGGCTGTTGTGGCTAATGGGTCATTCATCTTCGCTTTACTCTCCCTGCTCTATAAATTCAGTTAGCTCTTTTTTGAAAAGCGGCAGTTTTTGCCAATTTTGGCAGCTTTGATGTAATAATATATCGATAGTCAGAAGAGATCAAGATTAAAAATCTATCAACTTTGAGTGTATAGTTATACTGCTGGCGAGCGAAAGATGGGCGGTTGACGGTTCTTTTTATTTATTGACTTTCTTGCATCGTTTTGCCATTATGATATATAAATATGCCTGCTTTTTAGATCCGTGTCACTTATTATTAAGGATGAGGCAGGCTTACCCTTATCAAAAGGGGTAAACTATTTTTTTGTGAGTTCCCTTACTGGTAATGCAGTTATTCATGAACAAGGAACAGCAATGAAAAAAGCGGCTACTCGAACAACCAAAACTTTGTTCTCTCTGATTTCTTTCCTGGTAATCATAATAATCGTATTCTTCTCTCGATCTGTCCTGGCCAGGGTAACTGCTTCCGGTCTGGATAAAAACCCACCGGGGAAAAAGAGCGGCATTCTCTCCTCGCCAGACAAGCCAAATCAGGCGAAGGAGCATTTCCAGAAAGGGGTGGAATACACTCAGTCCAATCAAGTGGATCTGGCTATCAAGGAGTACCGCACGGCTCTGGAACTTGATCCTAATTTCATCATGGCCCATGTAAACCTGGGCATGAGCCATATTCAAAAGAAAGAGTTTGATGCTGCTGTCCGGGAATTGCATAAGGCCATCCAGATAAATCCGAAATTGACCCTGGCTCACCTCAATCTTTGGTGGGCTTACCGGCAGCAGGGGAAGTATGATGAAGGAATTGCGGAGCTGAAAAAGGTCATCGCTCTCGATCCCAATGACACGAACGCTTACCTGAACCTGGGTAACAGCTATCTGTCGGATAAAAAAATGGCACCCGAAGCCATTCAAGCCTATCTCGATGGATTAGCCAAGGGTAATGAAACGGCGGAGATTCATCAGAAGATCGGCAAGGCTTATGAGATCAACCGGCAGTTTGACAAGGCTATCGAGCACTTTCACCTGGCTATCGGAACTGACAGGAACAACCTGTACACCTATCTGTTCCTCTATGTCACTCTCGAGAAATCGAAGAGAAAACTGGAGGCTGCCGAGACACTCAGAAATGGCCTTGCTGCCTTCAAAACAAGGTCTCTCCTGGCTGATTCATCGTACACGGATATTGCTCACCTTATGGAATGTCTTCTGGGAACATACTCTGAAAAGGACCTGTTATCTATCAAAAATCCCGTTATTATCTGTCAGGTACATTACTATCTGGGAATGAGCTATTTTTTCCAGAATAAACGGAAAGAGGCTATTCAGCACTTGCAGCAGGCAATCGAGACGCAGATGAATATCATCTCGGAATATGAATATGCAAAAATAGAACTCGAACAGATTCAAGGTCAGAAGTAGCGCTGTACCCTTATTTTTCTTGCCGGAATTTGTATTCCTGAAGTAGTCCGTTTTTCCACTCCCCCTTTACTCCAGCAACAGCTCTATTTTATTGGCAGAAAAGGCTTATGCCCTCTCTGTCCTTTTCGGGCGATAGGAAAATTAAAGCAGAGCTTGACAATTCACCGGCGTTTACCATAAGATGTTCGTATAGTATCTGAAAAGGCAGGAAAAGCATCGCTACTTTGAGGTCCTTGGCCATCATGGTAATGAGCCCTGGATTTTTAAGGAGGGAAAATCGGTATGTTTGGCATCGGGACAGGAGAGCTTCTTATCATTCTCGTTATTGCTCTGGTAATTATCGGGCCGAATAAACTCCCGGAACTGGCAAGAATTCTGGGTAAGGGCCTTGCGGAATTCCGAAAGGCCGCGGATGATCTCAAAGATTCTGTAACCAGAGAAATGAAGGTCGAGGAAGAGAAGCGGAAGTTATTAGAGGTCTATAATAGTCCGAAGGTAATTGACCAGAATAGTCCAAAGACAATTGATCAGGAGAATACCGGGGATCAGGCCAAAGCCCCTGATGAAACGGCCATGCTGACCAAAACTCAAGAAGAGACAGAAACTCAACGAGAAGAGAAAGGACCTGTAGCCACGGATGCTGAAAAACCCAAAGATCTCCTTTGATGATAAGCTTCCTGTCACTCATCATCTGGCAGAGCTTCGGCAGCGGTTAATCGTTATTATTATTGTCGGGACGATTTTCTTTTCGATAGCTTATACTTTTTCAGAATATATTCTGACCTTTATCAAGAAGCCTCTTCAGGATTATTGTGAATTTATCTTTACCTCACCGACCGAAGTTTTTTATGCCCATATGAAGATGTCGTTTTTCGTGGCCCTGTTCTTATCGGCTCCCCTTATCTTTTACGAAATCTGGGCCTTTGTTGCCCCTGGACTGCACCAAAACGAAAAAAGATACACCCTGCCGATTATCCTGTTCACCTCGGTCTTTTTCATCATCGGCATTGCCTTCGGCTCTCTGGTGGTGGTACCATTCGGCGTTCGATTCCTGATGACCTACAAGGTTACACCCGATTTAATAGCCCCGAAAATCAAGATCAGTGAATACCTGAGCTTTTACAGTATGACGGTATTAATAAACGGGATTATCTTCGAGCTGCCGTTCGTTGTTTTATTCCTTACCAAGATTGGTCTGGTTAAACCGGAAATGTTGACCAAGAATCATAAATGGGCTATTCTGGTCATTTTTATCGTCTCCGCAATCTTCACTCCTCCGGATATCTTCTCCCAGTTCCTGATGGCGATTCCACTTACCATTCTGTATGAGATCAGTATCGTAGGGAGCAAGCTGGTCTACTGGAAAAAGCGCAAGACGCGCGAGGCTTAATTACACAGCGCAGGAATTACGCGACCAGTTGGCCTGGTTGCTAATTCAGGCTGAAATATAAATATAAGGAGTTGACCGATGAGTTATCAAATTACGTTAATCCCCGGAGATGGCATTGGACCGGAGATCAGCCAGGCTGCCAGAATGGTCCTGGAAGCGACCGGGGTCTCTTTTGATTGGGAAATCGCTCTGGCCGGTGCCGAGGTGATGGACCAGTATGGTACACCGCTGCCGGATGCGGTGCTGGAATCTATCCGGAAGAACAAGGTGGCCCTGAAGGGGCCGATCACTACGCCGGTGGGGAGCGGATTTCGGAGTGTCAATGTCGCCCTGCGCAAGGAATTGAATTTATATGCCTGCGTGCGTCCGTGCAAAACCTATCCGGGTGTGAGGTCCAGATATCAGGACATCGACCTGGTCATTGTCCGGGAAAACACCGAGGACTTGTATGCAGGAATCGAGTTCGAGCAGGGAAAGGAGGATACCCTCCGGCTCATTCAGTTCATCAGTCAGACCAGGGGAGTAAATGTCGGTGAGGATTCGGGCATCAGCCTCAAGAACATTTCGGTCAGGGCTACCGAGCGGATTGTTCACCATGCCTTTCGGTATGCGCGGGAAAATAACCGGCGCAAGGTTACGATTATCCATAAAGCCAACATCCTCAAATATTCGGATGGGCTTTTCCTCAAGGTCGGGCGTCAGGTAGGCGAGCAGTATCCGGACATAGAGGTGGAGGACCGGATCGTGGATAATATCTGCATGCAACTGGTTCAAAAGCCGAACCTGTATGATGTCCTTGTCCTGCCGAACCTCTATGGGGATATTATTTCTGACCTTGGAGCAGGACTTGTTGGCGGCCTGGGGGTGGCACCGGGGGCCAATATCGGGGATGGAGTGGCTGTTTTTGAACCGACTCACGGCAGTGCCCCCAAGTATAAGGGGATGAACAAGGTCAATCCCATGGCCATGATGCTTTCCGGGGTGATGATGCTGCGCTATCTGAAAGAGCAGAAGGCGGCAGACCGCCTGGAAAAGGCCATTGCCGCCGTGATCCGGAAAGGTGAGCGGGTAACCTACGATCTCTTACCCGATCTGGATATAACCAGGGCAGCCTCGACCACGGAAGTAGCCGAGGCGGTAATCGAGGAGTTGTCCTCGAACACCTGAACCATCAATACAATATGGAAACAAGGGAAAAAACGATGCCACGAGAAAAGATTTCTATCATCGGTGCAGGTCATGTAGGTGCCACGACGGCATATCTGTGCAGCCTGGAGGAACTTGGCGAGGTGAGCCTGGTCGATATCATTGAGGGCCTGCCTCAAGGGAAAGCCCTGGATATTGAGCAGTCCCTGGCGGTCCTGCAACGGGATGCCACCATCAGCGGAACAACTGATTTTTCCCGGATAGCTGGCTCCCGGGTTGTAGTCATTACGGCCGGTCTTGCCCGAAAACCCGGCATGAGCCGTGATGACCTGCTCAGAATCAATGGCGAAATCGTCCGGGGAGTCGCCGAGAAAATCGCCGCCTATGCTCCTGAGGCTATTATTATCAATGTCACCAATCCGATGGATGTCATGACCTATCTGGTGCAAAACGTGAGCCGGATCCCGCCGGACCGGGTTCTTGGCATGGGAGGCGTTCTGGACAGCGGCCGGTTTGCAGCCGCCATCGCCGGGAAAACCGGAGTATCGACAAGCCAGATCTATGCCCTGGTCATCGGCATGCATGGAGATTTGATGATCCCGCTGCCCCGCTATTCTACCGTTTACGGCCAGCCGCTCACCAGTCTGCTTTCTCGGCAGGAGATTGAAGAACTGGTCAGCCAGACGGTTAACGGCGGGGCCAGGATTGTCAAGCTTCTTCAGAGCGGCAGCGCCTACTTTGCGCCGGCAGCCGCGATCGTGGAGATGCTGAGGTGCATCCTGCAGGGAAGAAATAAAGTCCTCCCCTGCGCAGCCTGCCTCGATGGTGAATATGGGCAGAGGGACATTTACCTGGGGGTTCCGGTACGGCTGGGTTATCAGGGGCTTGAAAAGATCGTGGAGATAGAGCTCGACCCTTCTGAAAAGGCAGCCTTTGAGAAATCCGCCGAATCAATAAGAGGAATGATCCAGGTCCTGAGAGGTGCGAATATTCTTTCCCGATAGCAATA
The DNA here is from genome assembly GCA_040755755.1 of bacterium. Classification (NCBI taxonomy): domain Bacteria; species bacterium. Next base: position 5,662 of record JBFLZW010000002.1, read on the forward strand.
TCGAGCAATCCGAGAACACCGGAAATAAAACCACAAGGAGGAGTGATGGAAAAGACACTGATTATGGTTAAACCTGATGCAGTAATTAAAGGCTCTATCGGCAAGGTCCTGACCCATTTTGAAGACAAGGGATTGAAAATTATCGCCGCCAGGATGGTGCACCTGAGCAGGGAAGAGGCAAAAAAGTTCTATTATGTCCATCGTGAACGTCCTTTTTATGAATCTCTGACCGATTTTATGTCCTCAGCTCCGATTATGGCCGTGGTTCTGGAAGGGGAGAATGCCATCAGCCGTGTTCGGGAAATCATGGGGGCAACCAATCCCAAGGATGCCAAACCCGGTACTATCCGCAGCAGCCTGGCGGAAAATGTGGAGCGAAATGCAGTCCACGGGTCAGACTCTCCGGAGTCGGCAGCATATGAAATTCCCTTCTTCTTCAACCAACTGGAGTTATGTTCTTATTGAGCCATGTTCCTATTCGTCATGAAGAGGGTACGTAAAGAGGCGAAAAGATGAGAAAGGGAATATTTCTCGTATTCATACTCGCGGTGCTCATCACCCTGTATGAGATAGCCGACTTTGCCACTCATGGGAATATCGTCGGCTTTCTTATCAACAGGGGTTCGGTCTCCCGGACGAAATCCGACTTTACCCCCAGGTATCTCGGCCTGTGGACAAAAGATGGCACACAGATCCCGAAGTGCCAGAGAATACAGAGAGTGCAGGGGGAGAATGCCTTTGAATTCAGTGGCCTGGACCCTGCTCCGATTGTCAGGCAGGGTCTGGGATTCGTCTATTTCAAGGGAGATGAGAGCACTATCGACGAGCTTACCCTGACCCGCCTGGAGTGGTCGGAAGCCCGGCAATCATTCATGGCTGAAAAGAGTATTCCCTTCCACATCGCCCCCAACTACCGGGGAAAGCCCCGCATGTTCGAGATTGTCATTGATCCTCCTCTGGAAAGCGGATACTATGCTTTCAATTACGAACAGAATCCTGCTGTTATCTACAATTTCATTATCATTGACGATGTGCAGGATGCTCAGTACGGCAAGGCTGCGGAAACCTGTGAAAAATTCTGGAAATACCTGATGGCTGAAAAGCATGCCAGGCTGTCCGGTTTGTTGAGCAGTGACCTGTCGAGAAGGCTTGGCACCGAGGGAGAATTCAAGAGGTTCAGAAGCGGATTTCTGGATGAGATACTGAGCAGGATCAAAGCACGGTGCAGACCGAAGGACCCATTCGCTGTCTATGCATCCTCACACGACCGGGAAGATTTGGAATATTCCCCTGCCCTGCGGCTGGATCGGATACGGCCCCTCGATGTCCTCCGCGGAAGGATCGTCATCCCCTATGAGGTCAGGGTCAGTGCCGATAAGCTCCCTCCCCGGATAGTGGAGATGGAATTTGAGGTGATGGGCGGGAAGATAAGCAATTATAGTCTTCCAAGTTTGGGTTTTTTTACCACCGAGGGGCATTGCGCTGAACAGCCATTGCCTCATGGTTCACACATTGATCTATGTATGGCTCTTTGTGTTTCAATATGGCCCATACCACTTCCAAAATCTTATGCCCCACTGCTACTATGGTTCGCTTGTGTCCCCGTCTTATCACAAGCCCGGCTCCTTATCACCCTCTATGAGGGCCTCGATCATTTTCCGAATACCGCCAGCAGGTCATTTTACCGTACGTTTCTGCACCGTGATTTTCTCTTGCGGGGAAATTTCTTCTTGTGGTAAGATTAGGCTTATGCGGACGGGTGTTGCACTCAAGGTATAGTTATGGTGCAAGGTTAGAATGAGATGACAGATAACAAAGCTCAATGGAGAAGCAGATAACGAGTGGACAAAGAAAAAGGGAAAGATGCAATTCACCCAGAGATCGAGATCCTCAAAAAGGCAATTTTTCGTATCCAGACAAAACTGAGGGATTACGAAACCAGATACGGCCCCTCGATAGAGACTCCCTTTATGGTAAAGTTGATGACATGGAGCTTTTGGAATGGGAAGGAGAACTTGAGACGCTGAAAAGATTAAAGGAAAAATGGAAGTCTCTCGAGGAAATAACTTTTGAGTATGGATGAGTATGTCTTTAAAGTATACCTGGTGCAGGGGAGAGAGTGGTTAGATGGTGAATTTAAAAAAAGTCTTAACCTTTATTCTGGCTGGAGGCGCGGGGAAGCGGCTTTACCCGTTAACCAGAGATCGGGCCAAGCCGGCAGTCCCTTTTGGAGGCATTTACCGGATCATCGACATTGTGCTGAGTAATTGCGTCAACTCCAATATCCGCCGCATTTATATCTTGCCCCAGTATAAATATGAATCCCTTGAGCGCCACCTTCGGCTGGGCTGGAATATCTTTTCGCCGGAGCTTGGAGAATTCATCATCTCGATCCCTCCGCAGATGAGAATCGATGAAAACTGGTATCAGGGCACAGCCAATGCCATCTTTCAGAACCTCTATACTCTCAACGAAGAAAATCCCGAGTATATCCTCATCCTTTCCGGTGATCACATTTATAAGATGAACTATGCGGAAATGATTCAATACCACATCGACAAAAAGGCAGATATCACCGTGGCCGCCATTGAGGTTGAAAAACAGCAGGCTGCCCTGCAACTGGGAATCGTCGAGATTGACGAGAATAACAAGATTATCGGCTTTGAGGAAAAGCCCCGTGATCCCAAAACGCTGCCTCATGACCCCAGCCTGTGCTTTGCTTCCATGGGAGTGTACGTATTCACGACCAACGTGCTTCGCGAGGTCCTGAAAGAAGATGCCTGGAGGGAATCCGAACACGATTTTGGCAAGAACATTATTCCCATGTCCATTCCCAATCATCAGGTGGTTGCGTATAATTTCAAGGACGAAAATAAAAAACATGCCAAATACTGGCGGGATGTCGGGACCATCGAGGCTTACTGGGAAGCCAATATGGACCTGGTGTCCGTAAATCCGCTGTTTAACCTGTATGACCGGGAATGGCCTATGCGGACACACCATATCCAGGCACCTCCTGCCAAAACCGTGTTTGCGGAAGAATTCGGCGATGGGGAACGGCATGAGCCCCGCTTCGGGGTAGCTGTTGATTCGCTCATTTCTGAAGGGTGCATATTAAGTGGCGGACGGGTTCAGAATTCGGTGCTGTCACCGAATGTCTATATCCATAGCTACTCGTATATCTATCGATCGGTGCTGATGGAAGGGGTTGAGGTCGGCAGGTACTCCCGGATTCGAAATGCCATCATTGATAAGGGGGTTATCATTCCCCCCAATACCACCATCGGCTACAACCTGGAAGAGGATGCAAAGAAATACACGGTCAGCGGTTCAGGGATCGTGGTTGTTCCCAAGAAAATGGAAATCTAGCACTCTTATTCCGCTACTCCGCAGTCATCCCTCTCATGGTAGTCCTCTTGCCTTCACGGCGGTCATGATTAGTTGACAGAGGCAAAAAACAGGGTAAACTTTATCTTATTTTACCGGGAAACAGGAACGGAATTCACTGGTGACACGCAATCTTGGTGATTATGGTGATTATGGAGATATGATAGAAAGAGTAAAAAAGTTTTCGGTTCGGGTCTTGGCATCGGTCGGGATTTTGTTTTCTCCTGTCCTGGTCCGGGAGGCAGCGGCTTATATCGGTCCGGGAGCGGGAATCGCTTTCTTCAGCTCATTTTTCATTCTCCTGGCAACGTTTTCTCTCGCCCTGCTCGTCATTCTCTTCTGGCCGATCCGGATGATCGTTCATGGGGTCAGGCATCGCTTCAAATACCGGAAATATTTTGACCAGAAGTCTCACCGCACGACCCAAAGGGTGGTTATCCTGGGTCTTGACGGAATGGACCCCGGGTTGACGGAAAAATTCATGCAGCAGGGGCTTTTGCCAAACTTTTCCGCACTGAAGGAAGAGGGCAGCTATACCCGCCTCCAGACCACCTGTCCGGCTATTTCTCCGGTGGCCTGGTCCACCTTTGCCACCGGCATGACACCGGCCAGGCATGCTATTTTTGACTTTTTCACCCGCGATCCATCGACCTATCTGCCGGTCCTCTCTTCGGTAGATATTCGCAAATCCGAAGGCAGGTTCACGGGGCCGAAGATCAAATCTCTCAAAAAGGGGCGGGCTTTCTGGGAAATCCTGGGAGATGTCGGCATTTCCAGCTCCATTATCCGGGTGCCGGTCACCTTTCCGCCGGTAAAATTCAACGGCAGGCTCCTGTCTGCCATGTGCGTTCCAGACCTTAAGGGAACTCAGGGGACTTTCTCCTTCTATACCACCCGTGATGACCGGCTGGAAAAGCGAACCGGGGGGGCATGTTTCAAAGTGGCAAAATCCAATGGTAAAATTTCCTCCTTCCTTTATGGGCCGGAGGATCCTTATAAGCAGGGCGCTCCGGAAAGCCAACTGCCCTTTGAGGTGATCCTGCCTCCGGGAGGCGGCGATGCGGAGCTGAGGGTTGCAGACCAGAAGTTTGCGCTCAAACAAAGAGAGTTTACTCCCTGGGTCCGGCTTCCTTTTCCCATCGGCAAGAAAAAAATCTATGGCCTGTGCCGGTTTATGCTTCTGGAAGCGGTGCCTGATTTTGAGCTGTACGTCACGCCGATCAATATCGATCCGGAAAGCCCCATCCTGCCGATTTCACACCCCTTTGTCTACGCCATGTATCTTGCCCGGCTCATGAACAGTTATGCCACTCTGGGCCTGGCGGAAGACACCTGGGCTTTGAACGAGCGGGTCCTTGACGAGCAGGGTTTTCTGGACCAGACCTACGCGAATCACCGGGAGCGGGAAACGATGTTTTTCCATGAGCTGGACAAAGTGCGAAAAGGCGTTTGTGCCTGTGTCTTTGACACCACAGACCGGATTCAGCACATGTTCTGGCGGTATCTGGAAAAAGACCATCCTGCCCACCGGGCTGCCGGAAATCCGGGATATGAAAAAACCATCGAGGAATTATATAAAAACATGGACGACCTGCTGGGCCGGGTGCGCCGGAAAATCGATGGCAATACCCTGCTGATGGTGATGTCCGACCACGGATTCAAATCCTTCCGCCGGTGCGTTAATCTGAACTCCTGGCTCTACCTGAACCATTACCTGGCTCTGAAGGAAGGAGCCAAAGAGAGCGGTGAATGGTTTGCCCAGGTGGACTGGTCAAAAACGCGGGCCTATGCACTGGGGCTTGGAGGAGTTTTTATCAACCTCAAGGGGAGGGAATCACAGGGTATTGTTCAGCCGGGGACGGAGTTCAGGCAGCTCAAAGATGAGCTTTCAACCAGGCTGAGCGGCCTGAAAGATACTGCCCAGGGGATGGTGGCCGTTAACGAGGTCTATGACTGCCAGCGCATCTATCATGGCCCCTATACTGACAATGGACCGGATCTGGTCATCGGCTACGCACAGGGGTATCGGATATCCTGGGACTCGGTGGTGGGCAAAGTCAATGACCTGGTCTTTGAAGATAATCTCAAGAGCTGGAGCGGTGATCACTGCATCGACCCCAAGGAAGTTCCGGGGGTTTTATTCACTAACCGCAAGAACACGGCCAGATCTGCCGGTATGGTTGACATTGCACCGACTATCCTGCGGGAATTCAACCTGCACGTCCCCCCGTCTATGGAAGGAAAGCCGCTCTTTGATTGAAATTGAAGGAGAATTAAGGAGAATTATGGAAAGGAATATCGTGATTAGCAAGCAAAGAAAATATGCCTCCATATGCGGCCTGCTGAGATTCATCGTGCTGGAGGGAGTGCTCCTCCTCGCTTTCTGCTCCTGCATCGGTTTGGCCGAGGCAGGCTCGAAGAAGATGATCGTTCTGGGATTTGACGGCATGGATCCGCAATTACTGCAAAAATATATGGATGCGGGAAAGCTTCCCAACTTCAGGAAACTGGCTGAAACCGGGGACTTTAAGCCCCTTTCGACCACCATTCCGCCGCAGAGCCCGGTGGCCTGGGCCACCTTCATCACTGGCCAGGATCCAGGCGGCACCAATATTTATGACTTCATCGCCCGTGATCCCAATACCTACCTGCCGTACCTTTCCATCGGCGAAATCTGCCCTCCCAAAAAGGAGGTAAAGATCCCTCTTTTGAAATGGGTTGTGCCCATTTCCAAAGTCGAAGCAAAACTCTACCGCAAGGGCAAAACCTTCTGGGAATACCTGGATGAGGTTTCCGTTCCATCCACGATCCTTCAGGTCCCCTCCAATTTTCCGCCGGTGCAGCACAAGGGGAAATCCTTGAGCGGGATGGGCACTCCGGATATCATCGGTACCTACGGAACCTTTCAGTTCTTTACCTCAAAGCCCGGAGAGGGCGGAGCGGAACAGGGCGGGCGGGTCTACCAGGTAGTAGTCAAAAACAACGTCATAGAAACCGAGATCCAGGGCCCGGTCAATACCTTCAAGGAAGAGCGCCCGATATCCACAATACCCTTAACCATTAAGCTCGATCCTAAAAACCCGATAGCCCGGCTGAAGTTTGACGACCAGGATATTATCCTGAAACAGGGTGCATGGACCGGATGGCTCCCCTTTACCTTTAAAATGAGTTTTTCCAGGGCCTGCGGGATCGGAAGGTTTTACCTTAAGCAGGTGCGGCCTGAGTTTCAGCTCTACTTAAGCCCCATCAACGTTGACCCCCGCCAGCCTCCGTTTGACATTTCCTGCCCACAAGAGTATGCCAAAGAGCTGGCGGAGCGGATCGGCCTGTTCCATACTCAGGGAATACCGGAAGATACCTGGGCCTTGAACGAAGGACGGCTGAATGAAGAAGAGTTCCTGGCACAGAGTGAAGTATCACAGCAGGAGCGGCTGAGAATGTACCGGCTTGAGCTGGCCAACCTGAAAAAGCAGAAAACCGGACTGCTCTTTTGCTATTTCTCGGCCACTGATACGATCCAGCACATGTTCACCGGCTATATGGACCCTCAATTCCCCGGCTATACCGAAGAAAAAAATAAAAAGTATGGCCAGGTTATTCCCGATCTGTATCAGAAAATGGACCAGATTGTGGCTGAAACCCTGAAGCGGATGGATCCGGGAACTACCCTGCTTATTCTTTCCGATCATGGCTTCGCTACCTACAGCCGATATTTTAATCTGAATACCTGGCTGCATCAGCAGGGCTATATGAAATTTATCGATGAATTCCAGAGAGTAAGCGGTGAGTTCTTTGAAAATGTGGACTGGAAACGCACCAGGGCTTATGCCATGGGCCTGAACGCCCTCTATATCAACCTGAAGGGGAGGGAGGTCCAGGGGATTGTCAATCCGGCTCAAAAAACCGCCCTGCTGGAAGAGATTCGAAAAGGATTATTGAATTACCGGGATCCTGAAAACGGCCAGCAGGTCATCAGCCATGTGGATATACCGGAGAAAGCCTACCGGGGGAAATACCGCAATAGTGCCCCTGACCTGATCATCGGCTATAACCGGGGATACCGGGCCTCCTGGTGGACAGCCCTGGGACAGGCTCCGGAAGATATCATGGGGGACAATACCACCAAGTGGAGCGGCGATCACTGCATTGCCGGACAACTGGTTCCGGGTATCGTGCTGGCCAATAAGAAAATCAAAGTCAATGATCCGGCCATCATCGACCTGGCACCCACGATCCTGAACGAGTTCAAGGTGGGCAAAAAACCGGAGATGACCGGACGGGTGATATTTTAGGGGGGGATAATGGGGCTGGGGGCCAGCGCCCAGTGCCAAGTGGGTAGATCGGATATCTTGGTGGCAGGTATCCGAAAGATAAAGTATAAGATATTGTATAGCAATAGCAGGGCATTCTCAGGCCTAATGAGCACAGGAGTAAGGGAGCAGGAGAATATGCGCTTTCTCAATCCCAAGACGGATTTTGCCTTCAAGAAGATATTCGGCAGCAGGCAGAGTAAGGATATTCTGATTTCCTTTATCAATGCCATGCTGCGCTTCAGCCCTGAGCATGAGATTATCAACCTGACGATTATTGACCCTTATCAGGCACCACAGATCAAGGGAATGAAGGATACCTGCCTGGATGTCAAGGCCAGAAGCAAAGACGGCAGAGAGATTATCATCGAGATGCAGGTATTGAATGTGGCTGGCTTTGAGAAGAGGATTCTCTACAATGCAGCCAAATCCTATTCCAACCAACTGGATGAGGGAGACGATTACCCCAAGCTCAATCCGGTCATAGCCCTTACCATTACTGACTTTATCATGTTCGATGAGCCGAAGATCATCAGTAAATTCTGCCTCACGGAAAAGGATGATTTTTTCCCCTGTCTCAATTCCGATCTTGAGCTGGTATTCGTTGAGCTGCCAAAGTTTGATAAGACCGAAGAGCAGTTAGCCGATATCACCGACAAATGGCTATATTTCCTGAAGCATGCGCGCTCACTGGATATTGTCCCGCATACCCTGAAAGTCGAGAAGCCCATATCCAAAGCCTTCAAGATAGCCAATAAGGCCAACCTGACCCGTGAGGAACTTGATGATCAGGAACGGCGGGAGATGTTCATCCAGGACCAGCGGGGAGCAATTGCCAAAGCGGATGAACAGGGATTTAAGCGGGGACTCCTTGAAGCTATCTCCCTGGGGTTGGAGCTCAAGTTTGGCAGGGAATGCCTGCAACTTTATGATCGGATCAGCAGGATGGATTCAGTTGAACAGTTAGAAAAGATTAATGAAGCGATAAGAACAGCATCAAGCTGTAAGGAAATAGAGAATTTAATCTTAAGGTAACGGAGACTCCACAAGGGACTTGGCATTCCGTAGAAATCCTGAGACTCGGTAAGATCAGTTAAGTGCAACAAAGGCCGAGCCGGGCAAGGGAGAAAGCAAATTGCCTATAGATACGGAGATAAACCTTATCGTCAATACAATTATCGAGAGACTATCTCCTGAAAAAATCGTACTTTTTGGTTCTTATGCCTATGGACAACCTACTCAGGATAGTGATCTTGACATTCTTGTAGTAGTTCAAAAGCATGATCAGCCAAGGTATAAGAGGGCACGGGAAATCAGAAAGTGTTTATGGGGTAAGGTTTCGGTTCCAAAGGATATATTAATCTATACGGTTGATGAGATACGGGAATGGGAAAATGTAAAACAGGCCTTTATAACCTCGATCTTGGAGCGAGGAAAGGTGCTGTATGAAAAAAAGGGCTGACCTGGTAAAAGAATGGTTCACCAAGGCTGACCATGATTTAATAGCAGCAGGATCACTGCTCAAAGCAGAAGAACCATTAAACGATGTAATTGCATTTCATTGCCAGCAGGCAGTTGAAAAGTATCTTAAAGGATACATGATACATCTTGGTTTGGCATTTACCAAAACTCATGAAATAGGAGGTCTTATAGCCGTAATAGAGGGAAAAGACCCTGAGATTACATACCTTAAAGAGGGGGCTGATGCACTTACTGATTATGCTGTTGAGATAAGATATCCGGAAAGTCACCTCACACCCTCTCAGGAGGAAATTAAGGCTGCTATTGAAATTGTACAAGAAGTTCAAGCTTATGTGAGAAGTAAGATAAGCGAGGCAAAAAGCTGAAGAGGTGTTCGCTATGTTTGGAAGCAAGGTAAAAATCGATAAGGACTTGTTAAAACGCGCCGAAGAATATGCCAGCCGCAAAGGTTATCCTTCAGTAGAAGAATTCATCAGTCATGTGCTGGAAAAGGAAATGCGGGCGGAAGATGAATCCTCCGAATCGCAGGAAGAATTGAAGAAAAAATTACAGGGATTAGGCTATATTTCCTGATAGCAGGCTTTATCGCTACGCTCGTGTAGAGAGTAATGTTAGCAAGAAAGGCAGAATTAATGCCTAAAGAAGATCAGTTAGGTAATAAATGCTTTCTCGCTTTACCATTTACCCAGAACTTTGTTCCCGTGCGAGAGGCTATTATTGCAGGTGCAAAGCAAGCCGGGTTTCAGGTTGTATCTCTCGATCAAGGTCCCGTTTTACCAAGCGGTACCATTCGAGAAGCAATTATCGGCGAACTCACGCAGGCTGATTGCATTATTGCTGACATAACGGATCGCAATCCCAATATTTTTTTTGAATTAGGTCTGGCACAGGCAATGGGCAAGGGATTGCTTCTTATATCTCGAGAAAAGAACTTCAATGATATACCATTCGATCTTCGAGAATTCCGGGTAATTATTTATAGTTATGATTCAGTAAGCCTTGACAGTCTATCAAAAAAAATTAGCCTTTCTCTTCGCGAATACCGTCGCTTTCCTCGCCCTTCCATTATTTATCCTGGGTTTTCATATTCATCGCCATTCTTCATTGAGTGGGAGCTGTTGAGCGAAAGAGAGGTGGAGAACCTTTGTCGTGAGCTATTGGCACAAATGGGATTTCAGCGACTTGAATGGGGTAAAATTTCACCGGAAGTTGATTTGGTTGCGGAAATTCCAAAAAAAGATCCTGATGGCTATGAATATCGAGAGCTCTGGCTAATTTCAATGGGACTTCACGCGCCAGTTGAAATTTTGCTGGAGATAATTACTCATGATCCTGATTTTCTTATTCATCGTGTAAAAAAATATTCAGAGCAATTTGATAAATATTTTAGCAAAGCCATTGAAGCCCCAGTTACGTTCCTCTTTATCACTTACCGCAAGGATTCGAAGCTAGAGGAATTTAAAGAACTTCGTGAGCGCCTTGAGAAACGCCGTCAAAAAGGGCTGCCTGGACACAACCTCCGTATTCGGGTTTGGGACCAGGAATACCTTACTTCTCTCATCCATCGATTTCCACAAATCGGGTATAAATACTTCTCCGACCAGGGAAGAATTCGTTCTAAAACGAGAAAGTCCTATGAGGAATTATACAAAGAGAATTCTAACTTATTGGCTAATCAAACAAAACTTATTACTGACCTTGAAGGAGAGAAAAACAGGAGAATACGTGCTGAAAGGGATGCGGTCTGGAAGGATATCTCCTTTTCCGCAGCCCATAAAATCGGTAATCCTATCTTTGCTATAGAAACTGATCTCGATCCATTAGTTAAAAGGATTCGAGAGCAAAGAATTGATGAGGTGGAAGAAGTTGTAAAAAATATTCATTCCTCAGTCGAAAAGGCAAAAGCATTCGTTGAGCAGTTCAAATCCTTAGCACGTGCTCAAGAAATCAAACCAATTTCTACTCTTTTATATCCTATCCTCGAAGATGCATGTCGTTCTCTCTGTAGCAAAGATATCTCGTGCAAAATAGAATGCTCACCAGAATTGGCTGTCCTGGCAGACCCTGAGAGATTGGCCGAATGCTTCGATGAATTGGTTGCGAATGCGGCACATTGGTTTGATAAGCCAGAAAAAAAGATTGAAATAAAGACTGTTTATCCAGTTCCAGAACCGTTGCCGAGTTTTGTTGATTCCAGTAAGATATACGTTTTAGTCCATGTAAAAGACAATGGCTGCGGGATTCCAATTCTTAACAAACAAAAAATCTTTGATGCCTTCTTTACTACCTATGACCATGGTACAGGCCTGGGTTTAGCTTTGGTGCGACGTATCATTGATGGACATGGAGGCGGGATCATTGAAACTGGCATTCCTAATCAGGGAGCTGATTTTGAGGTTTACCTTCCTCTTCCTGATCAGAAGAATAATGAGAGCAAATCTTCTTTGAATATTTGAAAAGGAGAAAAAAAATGGCTCGTGTTTTGATTGTGGATGATGAGATTGAAAATCTTAATTCACTTAAGCGCGCGCTGGGAGATATGAATCCAGATTGGGATATTCTGACCGCCATGAATGAGACTGAAGGTAAAAGCATCCTGGAACGGCAGCTTATTGAAAAACAACCCGTAGACGTAGTTTTAACTGACCTGGTAATGGATAGTGAACAAAGCGGCATGAACATTTTACAGGAAGCAAGGCGACTGGATCCACTGATCATGGCAATTTTATTCACAGCAAAAGAAAAAAGCCTCGACCGCTATGCAGCATTTGATATTGGAGCTTTTGATGTTGTCGAAAAAAATATCCGTGGTACAACTGCGGTACGGGAGATAAGCATTAAAACAAGTGCAGCTCTCCGCTATAGAGAATGGTCCCAACGAATCAATTTTTTACGCAAATATTTTGATCCAAAGGTATTTGATACTATTGAAAAAGATCCCTCACTCCTATCAGTGAGAAGGCGGACTCTTACGATAGCTTTCTGGGACATAAGGGGTTTCTCGCTCTTATGTGAGATTCTGAAAGCGCATTCGGATCTTATAGCTGGTTTTCTTAAAGATTACTGCGAAGCAGCCGCTAAAATAATTTTCGATAATAATGGTGTACTTGATAAATTCATCGGTGATGGGATTATGGCGCTGTTTGGTGTCCTCAACCACAAGGATGACCAGGGAAAGACTGATGCTATTGCAGCCATTCAAGCAGCCATTACCTTACGTTCCAAGTTTGATGAGATTTCAAAAAAATGGCTGAAGCAATGGCAGCTTTATGTCCCGGATAAGATCAACATAGGTCTCGGTTGTGGAATACATACCGGGGAGGTACTTGTTGGAAATGTTGGGACCGAGTTCAGAGATCAGTTTACTGCGCTCGGCCCGCAGGTAAACTTTGCCTCAAGAATTGAATCCCGTTCTAAATCCGGACAGATTCTCGTTTCTCAATCTACAGAAGCACGGATCAAGGGAGTGATTGCCACTTCGAAAGACAGCGAAATCTCTGACATTAAAAATATTCCCGGAGTGTTTGATTTATTTGAGGTTATTGAAGATAAACTAAGCGCCTGAAGAGAGAATCCAATCTAGTGGATACAAGTAAAGAGGTGCTATACTATTTAAGTACACATTGGGTAATATCCAAAAGGAGAAATCCATTATGGCTATTATTGAGAATATGACCTTGTCGGAATTGAAAGAAAAGTTGAATTCATTACAACTACCTGGTGATACAGATTTAGTTGTAACTATTGAAAAAAAGGAAGAAACCAAGAAAACCTGGGATAAGCAAAAGGCTTTGGAAGCTATGAAAAAGCTGAAAGGTTCGGGTAATGGCAGGCTTGTTGATGCCCTGCTCAAAGAACGTAATATAGAATGTAACAAGGATAATCTCAAGGAAACATCATGCTGACCATTTTACATCTTATCGGAAGCTTCCTCGACATTGTCGCACTCCCCTTCAAGCGCTTTGAGCCCTTCTGGGGCTTTACGGCCATCTGTCTGGTCATGGGGACGATTGTCGTCATTATCTTCAAGTATGTATCCAATCAGAAGAAAATCAAAGCCGTAAAAAGCCGGATCAAGCTGCACTTTCTGGAAATCAGAATCTACAAGGACGACTTCCGGGAGGTTTTGAAAGCCCAGAAGGAAATCCTGAAAAACAATTTCCGCTACATTGCCTACAATACTCAAGGGGCAGTGCCTGTTATTCTCCTGTTTCTGGTCACGCTCTCTCAGATAAACCTGCGGTACGGTTATGCTCCCATCATGCCGGGCGAGCCCTTCGATGTCAAAGTCACTTACGCCAGGGATGCTGACCGGCGGCCTGAGCCGGAGCTTATCCTCCCTGAAGGGCTTGAGGCGCTTACCCCTGCCATGCACCTTGGAAACGAAGACGAAGTCAGTTGGCAATTGCAGGCTTCGATGGAAGGCAAGTATCAACTGGGCTTCAAGCTCTGCGATCAGACATATACCAAGGAGATCGTTATCGGCAGGAGCAGCGCGCCTTTTGGCTCACAGCTCATCCGGGAGAGTTTCTGGGCTCCCCTGGTAAATGCCGCGGAACCGCCACTGCCCAAAACAGCCAGGCTTCAGAGCATTGACATTGGCTACCAGCCGAAACACTTTACCTGTATCTTCTTTGGCTGGAAAATCCATTGGCTGCTGATGCTTCCCATTCTGGCCATCTCCTTCGGGCTGGTGGTTCGAAAAATCCTCAAGGTGGACTGATCCGGAAAACCGGGGCAGGAGGGAACATTTGCTCCCTCCTCAATCACGAATGGTCGAGCTTGATTCGAAGCTCCTTCAACTGCTTTGGCATGGCCTCACCGGGGGCATTGGTCATCAGGCAGGTAGCCTTCTGGGTCTTGGGGAAGGCGATTACGTCCCGGATAGAAGTGGTACCGGCCAGAATCATAATCAGCCGGTCCAGTCCCAGGGCCAATCCGCCATGAGGAGGAGCGCCGTATTCCAGGGCTTCCATCAGGAAGCCGAATTTTTGCCGTGCCTCTTCCTCCTTGATGCCAATCCTGTCAAAGAGTCTGGTCTGCATCTCCTTGGTGTGGATTCTGATGCTTCCGCCGCCGATTTCCTGGCCATTTAAAACCAGGTCATAAGCCTGGGCCCGGGCTTTTAAGGGGTCACTCTCCAGGAGTGGAAGGTCTTCAGGCATCGGGGCAGTGAAAGGATGGTGCATGGCCACATAGCGGCCCTCTTCATTGTCGTATTCCAGCAGGGGAAAGTCGATTACCCACAGGAAATCATACCGGCTGGAGTCGATCAGGTTGAGTTTTTGCCCCAGCGTAAGGCGAAGAGCACCAAGGCTTGCAGCCACCACAGCCGGAGTATCGGCCACGAAGAACAACACATCTCCTGGCCTGGCCTGCATACGGGTGCGGATATTGGCCACTTCTTCTTCAGAGAGAAATTTCTTCAGCGGGGACTGGATATCATCCTCATTGATTTTGATCCAGGCCAGCCCTTTGGCCCCATAGATCTGGACCACCTTGGCAAGGTCATCAATTTCACTGCGGGAAAACTTCCCGCACCCCTGACCGTTAATGCCCTTGACCTGACCGCCTTTTTGCACCACCTCGGCAAAAACCTTGAACCGGGAATTTTGAACCAGGTCCCCGATATCCACCAGCTCAAGCCCGAAGCGGGTATCCGGCCGGTCAACGCCATAGCGGCTCATGGCCTCCTGGTAGGTCATCCGGGGGAACGGGGCGGAAAAGACAAGCTGTTTTTCTTCCTCGAATATTTCCCGGACCATCCCTTCAACAACCTGCATGACATCGTCCCGCTCCACAAATGACATCTCAAGATCGATCTGGGTGAATTCCGGCTGCCGGTCAGCCCGCAGGTCCTCATCCCGGAAGCATTTCACGATCTGGAAATACCGGTCGTAACCGGAAACCATCAGGATCTGCTTAAAGAGCTGGGGGGATTGGGGCAGGGCATAAAAGCTGTGCGGATTGACCCGGCTTGGGACCAGGTAATCACGGGCCCCCTCCGGCGTGCTCTTGCCCAGGACCGGGGTTTCGATCTCCAGGAAACCCTGTTGCGTAAGGTAGCGGCGAACCTGCTGATAAATCCGGTGGCGCAGCATCAGGATTTTCTGGAGGGCAGGCCGCCGAAGGTCAAGATACCGGTAACGCAGCCGGACATCCTCAGCGGTATCGATCTGGTCTTCGATCTGAAAGGGCATGCTCTTGGCCTGATTGAGAATTTTTACCTCTTCGACCATCAGCTCGATCTCTCCCGTGGCCAGATTCGGATTGGCCATCCCTTCGGGCCGCAGGGCAACTTTCCCCCTGACGGCGACAACATATTCATTCCGGATCTCATGCGCCTTCTGGTGGCTGTGCGGTGCATACTCCGGGTTGAACACCACCTGCGTCATCCCTTCCCGGTCCCGCAAGTCGATAAAAATAACCCCCCCATGATCTCTTCTCCGCTGGACCCAGCCCATCAGGGTAGCCTGCTGGCCCACATGGGATTTATTGAGTGAATTACAGCTTCCTGTTCGTTTCCATCCATCTAAGTAATCCATACTGTACCTTCCTTGGTCCTCCGAATTCTTTAAAAAGGTAGATCCATTGCTGCTATCAAGGTTTTGATTTTTCATTTTTCGTTGCTCATACTATTAAATAATTGCCTTTTAATATTACAATGAGACTTTTCCCTTTTCCTTCACAGAAGAGGAGTGGTTAAAGGACTCCATGGTTGTATTCACCCCTACCTAACATCCCCCCTCAAGGGGGGGAGGGATTGAGGATACTCCTCAAGAGACAGGGAAGCCCTCTGTGGCAAGGGAGGCGTCTTCTAACTCCTCCCCTTGAGGGGAGGGAGCATTCTTTACACTCCTCCCCCCTGAAGGGGGGAGGCTGGGTGGGGGTGATGTATTATGACCATTCCTCTATCACTACAGAAAAGTCTCGTTGTAATACTAAGAGGATATCTTCCATTGGTTAATTATGTTCCTTCCTTCCTCAACAGCTTGAATATCCTCTGTACTCCAACTCCACAACCCCCATCTCCTTCATTGAAAGGAAGATTTTTTAATTCTATTAAGCCTTTCTTAGATTTTCATATCCAGTTTATAAGCTACCATTGTTAGCTCCTTGGTTTAAAGCCAAGTCCCTTGCCTCAGTAAAGCATTATTTTCATCATAGCAGGATTTTTTGATGGGTTAATTGTCAATTGGTATAATGCAAACCAATCCTCATATCGTCTTCATACTGTCAACGAACCCTATATCTTTTCCACATCTTCAGCAAAAGAATATACTTCGATCCCGGCCCCTGCGGCTATGTCCTTTGCTTTATCATCTACCATTGGTGAGATGACTATCTTCCGGTTAGCCTTACATTCATGTCGCTTCTCGTAATATTTGATCTTTCGCTCAAAGGCATACATATCTGCCTTACTCATGGAAGACTTGATCTCACAAATGATCAAGAGCCCGTTTTTTATGATCAGATCGAGCTCAACCTGATCTGGATGGCCAAATACCTCTCCCTGGTCATCAAACTCAGTAATATTGAGTACCTGGATATTGAAAGTATCTTTGAGGATCCCTGCCAGAGCGTTGCGGAATGAAGCTTCCGTGTGGAGCCCCCAGCGGGCACCAAGTGCTCCGATCGACTGATCATGTTTGCGGTTTAGCACCTTGAGCTCTTCAAGTACCCTATCAATAACTTTCTGGTTTTCCCACCACTTTTTGTTCTGCTCCTCCCATTTTCGTTCATTGGCTTCCCATTTTCGTTCATTGGCTTCCCATTTACGGTCATTAGCTTCCCATTTACGTTCATTGGCTTCCCATTTACGGTCATTAACTTCCCATTTCTTGACTTGCTCTTCCCATTTACGTTCATTGGCTTCCCATTTACGGTCATTAGCTTCCCATTTCTTGACTTGCTCTTCCCATTTACGTTCATTGGCTTCCCATTTACGGTCATCAGCTTCCCATTTTTGCCTCTGCTCTTCTCTATCCCTTTGGAGCTCATTAAGTATACGGTCAAACCGATCTTCGGTTTCGAGTTTTCCGGCATAGTACTGCGAGGAAAGCCGCAGGATAAACCGTGCTATTTCCTCATCGGTCTGCATTATTTTGGGTAATTGCTCTCTTATTATCTCTTTAATTTCTTCGATTTCCATGAATAAACCACCATCCATGCTTTCAAGAGGAAAACTTCATTAAGGGGCCTTTCTCCTCTTTTACAAATATTTATACTCCTGGAACCCCTGTACTGTCAAGGTGCAGGCAGGCTCCTTTCAACACTCTGGTGCCAGAGCACCATTAAAACCGCCTATCACCCCAGAACCTTTGCTTCCAGCACAGCGGCAATATCACTATCCAGGGCTATTTCCTCCTGCACGGAGCGGGTCATGTCCCGCAGCAGCAGGAGGCGGCTGGCCAGTTCGTTTTCACCAAGAATAAGGGTGAGGCGGGCTCCCATTTGATCGGCCTGTTTGAGTAAAGCCTTCAGCGACCGGTCCTGGTAATTCATGATTACCCGCAGGCCCCTGCTCCGCAGGGTCCGGATCAACAGGAATGCCTCTTCCCTGGCTTTCTGCCCTAAAGCTGCCAGATAGATCAGGGGCTGAGGTTGTGGGGCAATCCCCTGTCCCTGCAGGGCCATGATCACCCGTTCCATGCCGAGGGCAAAACCGATGGCCGGGGTCGGCGGTCCGCCGAATTCTTCAACCAGGCGGTCATACCGCCCCCCGCCGGCGATGGCATTCTGAGCACCAAGCCCGCTGGCGGTGACCTCGAAGGCGGTCCGGGTATAGTAATCAAGCCCACGGACCAGCCGGTGGTTGATCCGGTAGGGAATATCAGCCAGTTTGAGCAGGCGCTCGACCTCCTCATGGTGCTTCCGGCAGTCCGGGCACAGGTGTTCGAGAATGACTGGAGCCTGAGCGAGGATAGCCTGGCAGGCTTCATTTTTACAATCCATGATACGGAGGGGGTTTTTCTCGTATCGCGTCTGGCAGTCGGGGCACAGGCTCTCGAAATCCTTCCGTATGAATTCCTGCAGGATCTTTTTATACTGAGGGCGGCAATTCTCCGGGCATCCTACCGAATTGAGGAACAGAGTAACACCGGCAAGCCCCAGCTTTGAGAACAGATCATTCAGCAGGATCAGCATCTCGGCATCCACACCCGGCTCAGCCAGGCCAAAGACCTCGGCTCCGATCTGATGAAACTGCCGGGTACGCCCGGCCTGCGGCCGCTCATAGCGGAACATCGGCCCCTGGTAATAGAGCTTCTGATAAGGACTTTCCGCATACATCCTGTGCTCCACAAAGGCCCGCACCACCGGGGCTGTTCCTTCAGGCCGCAGGGAGAGGCTGTTGCCCTTGCGGTCTGGAAAAGTATACATCTCCTTGGAGACAATGTCCGTCTCTTCACCAATGCTTCGAATAAAGAGGGCCGTGTCCTCGAAAACCGGGATCCGAAGCTCCGAAAACCCGTAGTCCTGGAGCATCTTCCGACCAATTGCTTCCACGTATTGCCAGATTCCTACTTCTTGGGGGAGTATGTCCTTGACCCCTCGAATCGCCTTAATCATGAATCTTCATTCCTCCTCACTAAGTCAGGCATTATTCTGCATGTTTTTATCTTTCCGGAAGGAAATTGCAGAGGCTTTCAGCAAAAGGGGGTAAATTTACGTATCAGGGTTAGTATAGTACACTTTTCATCTTTAGACAAGGGAAGGCTTTACGCCGGTCTATGCGGAGAACCGGTGTTTCATCTTCCACAGGAGGGGAATGACGATGAGTTCCGCTAGGATCACGGCTGATAGATACGTCCCAGGTTTCAGACGGTATACCCGGGCCAGAATCTCCAGCACTACCTGAATCATTACCCAACTGAGATAGGCTTTCAGGCCCCAGCGTTTGAGGCTGGAAATCCCGTAGGCGACAATCAGGGTGAAGATTCCGCCAGCCAGAATCAAAAGAGCGGCAAGCATCCGGGATGCGTAGGGAAGATTGGATGGAAGCAAAGGTATCGGAAGAGTAATCGATTTACCGGGTTTTACCAGAAAGATGGACAGGGCAATCAGTGCGGCGCTCAAAACCCACAGGACTCCTGACAGGATTTGGGCTGAGAAGGGGGCCTTTTTCTTTTCTTTCCTTGATGAAACCGAAGCGCCGGTCAGGTCCGCCTTTCCCGCCGAGGACTGAGAAGTGTGAGCAGGCTGGCTTCCTCTGGGGGGGGATGCCGGGCTGGAGGCTAAAATCCATCCGCATTCACCGCAGATTTCAGCCCCGCGGGGATTGAAGATGTTGCATTTGGGGCATGATATCGGCATATATTTCTCCTCGTAAGGTTCTCCATAAGATTGCCTGAACAATGAATAAGCCAATTCGGTCAAGCAGTGTGCGTTAAAATTCCCATAATAATCCGAGCCGGTAGAGCCGTCCGCTGAGATCGAGTTTATTCTCTCCAAAATTGTCGATCTTCAGCCATCGTGCCTCAAGAACCAGGTAGGTATTATTAATGCCATACTCCTGTTCTGAGCTTCCCGCTGCTTCGGGATCGAGCCAATCCAGCAGAAACCGGATGCCAGCCAGGCCATGATAGCCGTATTTGTCGCCTTTGATAGTTTTATCTCCTTCCTTCTTCTCCCGATATCCCCAGGCATCCATACCTCCCCCAAAGTAGGGAACCAGCCGCTGTCCTTCAGTATACCGGAAAAGGTATGAGCATTGGATATATCCAGCGCCAAGGCTCATCTGTGCCTTGCTGATACTGGAATCTCCCTCATCACGGAGCTTATACCCATTGAAGTTAGTCCCCCCTGCTCCCGCGGCTGCCTCGATTTGACCAAACCAGGTCTTGGAAAATTCCACAAACCAGGCCAGTTGTCCATCGTCGCTGTAAACTCTCTGGAAATTAATATCCTGGGGCAGGTAGTACCCTGCCCAGAGAGAAGCCGACAGGTTGCGGGATGGGTCAGCAGCAGCCCAGGAATTCCGGCCGCAAAACCCGAAAACACCGATAACCAGCCATACCAAACACCACCGGCACCACTTCCAAACAGCAAATCTCAATCCCAACTCCTTGGCCATACTCTTCTACCTCGATTTTTCTGCTTCGGAGAATTGTCTGATAAATTTTCCCTGCAAGTTTTTTACAAAACAGCCGCCAGTCTCACCGACAAGATCAGTCAAGCCTCGCCCCATTTGCGGCGTTCCAAAGCTTAAGTCCGTGATATCCGACGGATCGGATTCATTACCCGCAGTATCCCTGGCTGAAACCGCCACCGCATATCTTCGGCCATTCATGAGGCCGCTGATATCATGCTCATATTTGCTTCCGTCAAGAAGATCGCTTTGGCCGGAAAACGTGCCGGTATTGGCATCCGATCCCACAGGTACTTGTTTCCACCAGACCCGGTATTGGGCAATACCTGAGAGCTTATCGTGGGCTTTGGCCCATTTCACTCTCAGTTTTTTGCTCCCTGATTCCACCGAAGTTACCACCGGCAATTGCTCTGGTTTATCGGTATCATAAATAAAGGAGAACAACACCGGATAGCGCTCCTGATCTCCGGCTTTATTCCAGGCAATTTCGGCAATGTAGGTCCCCTGCCGGTCATCGGGCGGAAGCGGCTGAGTAGTGTATGTTGTCAATTTTTCGGCATTTGACTTGTTGATCACAAATCCCGGATCCTGGCTTATCCGGCTGTTGGGGTCTTTTAACTGAACCTGGCGAATCACGTATTCACCGCTCCTGGTTGATCGCCAGCCGACCTGCACCTTTGACTGAAAAGCGCCAAAGTAGGCGTAAGGGTGTGTCTGATACATCTGGGGCGATGTAAGGGTAATGATCGGAAGCCGGGATGATTTCCAGAGCTTGAACCTCCCGCCGGAATCCTGAGTTCCCAGAAAGAGATAGCCATTGTTCGGGTCTGCATACAGCCAGCGTAAGCGGTTGGACGCATCGGTAAAGAGCGATTTCCCTGTGTTCGGGTCATTGATGGTAACCGCTCCCCACTGCTTTTCCCGCTGCTCCAAATTGCCTGGATCATACCATAACCGGAAAACCTCTCCTTTTCCATTGGTATCGAAGCTCAGAAAAAGGTATGAGCCCAGGCTCACCATCGAC
The DNA here is from genome assembly GCA_040755755.1 of bacterium. Lineage (NCBI taxonomy): Bacteria > bacterium. The sequence continues at coordinate 26,954 of JBFLZW010000002.1, forward strand.
AGGGGAAGGGACCGGCTGGGATCGATGAAACCATTCCAGGAGGATGTCCGGCTGAATTCCGCTCCTCCCTTGAGCAGGGACCACACCTGAGCACCTTTTCCATTCCGGGCAACTGCATAGAGCACCTGGTCACAGACAGCCAGGGCTGGTATGCTCAGGTTGCTCTCCATCCAGCCGAAGGCGTTATAGCGATAGAAGGAATTACTCGCACTGCTGCTATCCAGCCTCCAGACTTCGGCTTTATTCTGGCTGTTTGCCGTATTCTCGATCCCAAGGTACAGCCTGGCATCAAATTCCTGAAAAGCACTCGATATCAAGGCGGATGTGCTTTCGCCAATCCGCTCCCAGGTATTGGAGGTAATTTCCGGATTATTGGTTCCGGTCTCGGTGGATCGCCACAATTGAACCAAGCCCCCCGAATCTCCCCCGCTCGCGATTCCCAGATAGAGATGCTCACCAAATGAAGAGAGCACAGTGATTATTTCTGCTGAACCAAGTCCCGAAGGGCCGACTTGTTTCCATATTCCCTGACCGGGGTTCTCCAGCCGCCACAGGTGAGGGCTGCTGTCTTGAGCCCGGGTAGCCACATACAGATATCCTTTATGCGAGCCAAGAGCAGTGGAATCAGGGTCACTGATGCCATCGATAGTAACTTCCGTCCACCCCTGAGTCGGAACATTCGGATCGTGTCGCCAGAGACGGAACTTCTCATCCTGGACATCGGTGGAGAGGTAGAGCCAATTCCCCGCCATGCACGGTCTGGAAACCTGTTGGCCCTGGTCTTCCCAGGATTTTTGAGCCGAAAAATAGAGAGAGCCCTGAGCAGAACAACGGCTCTGAAAAGCTGGCAATTGGCTCCAGAGCAGTCCGGCAACCGCCAGAATCAGGATCGGTAACTGACGCTTCGGTTCGGGTATCGCCAAAATCCTGGTTCCCCCTCTGACTATGGGCGGCTGCTGTTCAGATAATAGAATGCCTGTGGCAGCAGGTCTCCTATCCTGGCCCACTGAACATCTCCCTGTGGATTGTCCATAATGATCGTGATATCAGGTGCAAATTCCCAGATCAGTTGCCGGCATGCTCCGCAGGGGGTAATCACTCGCGGGCTGTCACTGACAATAGCCAGAGCTTTGAATCGTTTTTCCCCCTCGGACAGGGCCTTCAGGAAAGCCACCCGTTCAGCGCAGATGCTGAGGCTCAGGGAGATGTTTTCGATATTACACCCCTGATAGCACCGGTCTTCGGCGGTGAGCAGGGCTGCTCCTACTCTAAATCCGGAGAGCAGGGCAATGGCTTTCTCTTTGGCCTGCCCGGCTTGCGTGATCAACTCCCGCCAGGCGGGGACAATACTATCGATAGCCAAAAGACTGGCGGAATTTCTCGAATTCATGATATTCACCAATGCTGTCCCTTCCTCGTCCAGATATCCTGGGAATATTTTTCCTGACTGAGCCTGATGGCTTCCTCATGCTCCCAAAAGGTCAATGAGCCGGGGACTAAGGAGATGTGAAGCACCTCCTCGAATCCCTGGATCAGGGCATCCTTGACCAGCGAGGCAGTCACGGGGCCACCAGCCGCTTCCTCCAGGGAGATGAATTCCAAGCCAGCCGTTGTGGACTGCCCGGATTCTTCTCCTGAGATCGCCTTTCCTCCCGACCGGGAGAATCGCTCAGGCTGAGGGAACAATCGACAGATCAATTCCCGCTGGTCTTCTATCATAATTGAGCCCTGCTGTAACAGAGCCCCCTCCTCTCGCCTTTGGGCGTTACCCATAACCTTTTTCCCCTGGACCAGAATTTCATACCTGGCTGCTCCGGAAAAACAAAACGGGGTCCGGCTGATTCTCCGCTCAGGACATAACTGAGCCTCAATCCCCAGAATTCCTAATCCCCGCTGGATAGCCTGACTGATCTTTTGATAACTGGCCAGCACCCCCCGGGGAATTACCGGATTGCTTTCAGCAAGAACCAGGGAGCAGGAAATATCCCCCTTATGGAGCACCGCCCTTCCGCCCGTTGGCCTGCGGACCACGGCAAGACCTGATTCTTGTGCCTGATTCAGGTCAAAATGGTCAGAAATTTTCTGCAAACATCCAATCGAAACAGCCGCAGGGGTCCAGGTATAAAACCGGATAGTTGAGACAGCATCACTCTTGCGGGCACATGCCTTCAGCATGGCCTCATCAATGGCCATGTTCATGCAGGCATCATAGGCTGTCAGGTCAAGTAACCGCCAGGGCTGCACAATGAATGGATTATCCTTATTAAAAGGAAACCTGGATCACTTTGAGAGGGCAGACTGACACGCACTGCTCGCACAGAACACAGTCATCCCGATTGAACTCAATTTTCCAGGTGACTGCATTTAATGTCAGGGCCTTCTGATGGCATACAGCCAGACACATCCCGCAACTTACGCACTTGTCCTCGTTGAGCTGGATGTCCTGGGCCAGAGACTTGACCTCGATGCCTTTACTTTCGACATAGCTCAACCCTTTTTTAATGTTGTCGAGTTTTCCGCGCAGCTCCAGGACAATCCGTCCAATCTCCTTGGGAATGATCTTGGCCCGCAGGATATTGACAATCAGGTCATAGTCCTTGATCAGGTGGTAGATAGCCGTATCTTCCACAAGGTTTGGCGGAAAGGTCAAGATAACTCTTCTGGTGACAGTATTCATGATTTTACGCTATCCTTCTGGGATGCGGCAGTATCCTTCTGGGGCAGGGGCTTAAACCGGGTGTCCCGCGAAAGAAGCCGGATCGGCTCCACCAGGAAAAACTCTCCCCGCCTGATCCAGTCCTTGAGGATAGCGGCGATCTCCCTGGCCATGAAGAGACTGGAAACCGGGTTTGTCGGCACCGCATTCCCGTTGATCTGGACTGATCCGGACCGCAATTCCTGGTAACTGGCCCTGCCATAAGTCGGCCTGGATAATTTTTGTATGCTGTAGTCATAAATGGTAGTGTAAATATCCTTGTCCCGGATAGATACTGATTCGGCTATTCCCTCATCGAGAACAGGGATTGGAATTCCGACTCCCACCATGAGAGATACTCCGTACTGTTTTATGGTTGCTCCCCGCAGATAGCGGGCATTCATCTGCTTCAGGTCACCCATGAGCATCAAGGTTGCGGCGCTGCTGAGCGGAACCTTGTTAGCCGCCCGAAGCTGATTGGGATTGTGCTGAGTCCCCTCGCCCAGGACATAGCCGATCCCTCCGCCCAGGAATATCTTCGTCCCAAAGCCGATCGTGCGGTACTCAGGATCATTGATGAGGGGGTTCAGTTGCCCTGAGGTGGAGTAGGCGACATTTCCGAGCCTTGGCAGCAGGGTGCCCATATAGGTGTGCAGAGTCCTTGGGGAAGAATTGGTGGCTGCCGCATAGTTTTGATAGGCGTTCCGGGGGTTCAGCAGCGTGGCCTGATTGATGCTGTCCAGCGTGATCTGAACCGTCACTCGTTCCGCAGGATAGCAATCCGTCTTGTAGCCTTCGGCTTCCAGTCGAATGGTTTTGCCCGAAAGAAGGTCTTCAATGACATGCCCTCCTCCATACTGGATCCCTTCCGTCTCCGAAGCGGCAGTAGCCCCCAGGTAGGTATCCACCGCAGCAAGCCCCTGGTAGGCAGGTACGTCATTCAGCCAGATTTTATCCATCTTGATCGGAGGATCGGCGTGCCCGAAATTCAAAAAAACCCCCGAAGAACACATCGGGCCAAAAGTGGCAGTGGTCACTACATCAACCTTGTCCGCTACAGCCTTGATCCCCTCTGCATCGGCAAGCTCACACACCTCATCGGCTGTGACCACCACAGCCTTTCCCTGCTTGATCTTCTCATTTATCTCTTCGTATGTCTTCATGGGTTACTCTCGCCGGTACTCTCGTGTTTCGGGTCCAGGCCAATGTCCATTCCCTTGATTGACTGCCTGAAATTGGGTCGAATATTCAAATATCCAGGATGTATGTCCAGGGTCATTGATATTGGCTACCAATTTTATCTGTTTTCCCGGAGATGTCAAGGGAAAAGAGGTAAGGGCATACCCGTCAGGCCAGGAGTAGTATGCGATGGCTGAGATTGAGCCCGATGGAGAGAGATACAGCGGATGGAGCTTTCCGGGCAGGTAAAATTTAGTATCAATAAAACAAAAAGTTACTTGGGTTTTCCCCAAAAACTGTGAATAACTTGTGGATAAGTTGATAAGTTTGGTATTTAACCACTTGGAAAATGGATTTGAATACCAGAATCAGTGCCTTGTGTAAAGTAAATTACTTTTATTTTATTCTAATTATATAGTAATGAATATCATAAGGAAGTTATTGAGAGCAGTGGAATGCCAAAGAAGAATTTGACAGTTCAGGAATAATGCGTTACAGTAAAGTCAATCTTTTCCCTGATCAGAGTCAGAACCTTGCTTTGAATGAGAGTTATATCCTACTGGTATTGGGACAAGAAACGTTCCCAACTGGAGATGTGTCTGTCCAGAAAAAACAGACCCTGGCGATATTGGTTACACATTTGCGGCTCCCTCCAAGGAGCATGAAGGCCAGCATGAATCCTTTTATACTTTTGCACTTTTTGGACGGAGCATTTTGGGGTAAGGATATGAAAGAAGTATCTGAACTTCTTAAAAACCTTTCCCGGAGAAAACAAAATGAAAAGATGGTGTCAGGTCTCGACTTGATACGCAAGATATCTGAAGGTTAAAACCGTGATTGCTCAAATCGAGTGAGGTAGTATCAAGTGCAAGGTTAACAATGACCTTGCCCTTTTCTTTGTCCAAAATCATTGCGGGCAATGGGATTAAGGAAAGAAAAATGAAGATTATTAAGGAAAAATGGCAATGGTTCTATCGCATCGCTGCCATAATGCTGTTTATCATTGTAATATATCCTGTGATAGTACATATGACTGGCAGCGATCAGCAGCGAGTAGTAGATCGAATGCAAAATCTGCTTGATGTCCAATCCTTACCAAATCATGTTTCCCCTGATGAACTCAGCAGGTCTGGCCCAGAGGCAGGAAAATTAGATGTCAATGAGTATTTCCGTATACTAAGACACCTTAAGATGGCTCCTGAAACTGCACTCGATTATGTCTATGCATACAATGGGTTCAGCGGGTATCCGATTCTCTATGCAAGGAGTGAGCATCAGCAGCCGATCAAAACATTCAAAAGGTTCGCAGACTTGCATGGCGGGTTTAAAGAAGCTTTTAACGCTCAATATGATTATCTCGATAAGGTCAGTACAGACGGAACCGCTGAAGGCTTCTTTGAGCTGGTCGTCCTTCGGCTGCTGGGAGATCAGTTCTATCTGGATTGGCATGCATACTATAATTACATAACTATTCTATGCGATAGATTTGCACTTGAACGTTTACTTTTTTCCAGGCGTATCAACGAATGTTTCCTTCCAATTGGGGTGCAGTTGCGGGCAAGACTCATTGATTGTATGCCAAAAGTGCATTTTGAGGATGATCGAGTCCGCGTTTCAGTAGTTATATATAGCGACTGGGGCGGGTTCTTTCGGTATGAGTTCCAGATGATGCGAAATCCACCTTACCATTTACTCGAAACGCACCGCCAGCAACTGGTCAAGTACAACTGTGGTGTCTGGTTTTGAATGAAAACAACCAATTATAATGGATTCGGAAATTCGGACAGCGGATTAAGTTACACTGGAGGCGGAATTGAGCTATACTGGAGCTGAAAGATAAGGAGGTCCGCAGATGGGTTTACGAACCAAACATACCCCAGTATTTAAAGCGAAAGTGGCCCTGGAAGCACTCAAGTGAGGAGAAGACCTCAGCAGAGTTGGCTGGAGAGTACCAAGTGCATCCAGGACAGATAAGGAAATGGAAACAGATAGCCAAGACGGACCGGCAAAGATTTGTTTGGCAAATATGAAAGCGGCCAAGAGGATTTATCCTGCAACAGGGGAAAATACCTGAGAGCGAAATTACATGAGAAAGATGGTCATTATTGATGCCGGGCCTTTGATAGCCCTGTTCAATAGATATGCCTCGAAAACCTCCTGGCCTGGTCCATCTTCCCTCAATCACCACTCCCTGTTGCTGCACCGTGCAACAGCCGCTCCTCTGTGTGCGCAGTGAGCTCAGGGTTGAAGCATCGCTGATGGCTGAAGATATACGAGCCTGCATGAGCAATGATTTTCACCTGGCGCTCCAGGCGGCTCACGACTTCGGGAAATTCATCGGCCCGGTCCCTGTCAGGCTGACCCACAAGATAGAGAGATGATGGGGCGTTTAACCGGGCAACCAGATAATAGCCTCCCTGTACAAAGCCCAGCTTCTCATCATTTGCAGTAAGCATGGCGTACCCCGCATCTTCGGGGATGCCAAGAAGATCTCTCCCCCAGCAGTGATGAACGACCGGCTGCTTCAGAATTCCCAGCAGGGTAGGAAGGATGTCGATTTGTGCGCCGATGGTATGAATTCTGCGCGGCGTACTGCCCAGGATCTTTGGTGCATACAGGAGGCAGGGGATATGAAACTGGCTGAGACTGAGATCAGTCCTGTAGTCAAGGTTTTTCCCATGATCAGCCACGATCACAAAGATCGTATTATTGAAATAGGGCTGCTTTCTGGCCTCCTGAAAAAACTTCCCCAGGGCATAGTCGGAATATTTAAAGGAATTGAGATACTTGCTCTGGACATGGTCAGGGGGATAGTAGGCATACGGTTTGGGAATGCGATAGGGTTCGTGATTGCTTACGGTAAGCACCACGCCGGTAAAGGGCTGCGGCAGCCGGGAAAATTCCTGATTGGCGCGGCTGAAGACCGCCTCATCCGATATGCCCCACTCGGTCTGAAAATCCTCTTTCGGAAAGTCCTTGTGGCCGACAAAGCGGTCAAAACCGTGGCGGCGGAAATAGCCTTCCATATTGTCAAAGTTCAGATCGCCACCATAGATAAAGCAGTTCTGATAGCCGAGCGGCTTTAACACACTGGCCAGATTGAGCATGGGCTGCTGACTCTCTACTTTTTGCATCATCGAAAGGCCGATCAGACAGGGATATGAGCACAGGATGGCGGTCAGCCCCCGGTTGGTGCGGCATCCATTGGCGTAGAAGCGGTCAAAGAGGATGCCTTCACGGCACAGGCGGTCGAATTCCGGAGTCACCTGATACGGGCCGCCCAGGGCCCCGACATAGGCTCCGCTGAAGCTTTCCATCATGAAAACCACGATATTGGGCCGCCGGGGAACAGAGTCAGGAGGAAAGTCCCGCCGCCGGACCAGAGGATACTCCTTTGGTGACAGAAAGGTTTCTCCCTGATGGGCCACGGATCGCTGAACCAGACGAATGGCCTCTTCGGGTGAGGTGATGCGCAGTTTTTTTTCCAGGGAGCGGTTATCTTCCAGAAGCTCCTGGTACAGGGACCGGCCCAGAGTGAAGATACCATTCAAAGCCATTTGGTTTGAAAAGTTATGTTTGCTGAAATAGGCATGTCCCCAGTTTATCGGTGATGAGGCTAAAGTTCCCCGTGCACCAAGAACCAGCATGCCAATACCGGCCAGGAGTGAAAGGGCCTGGTGCCGAAAGGACCGCTCCTTCGCCCGGCTGAGGAGCGCCTGCCCGGACTGGAAAATCACCCAGCCGAACAGGGCGGCCAGGAAAGCCCACCCCAGGAGATAGGGGATCACCGGATACTCCTGCCAGACAGTCCGGAGGGCCGGCCCCATAGTTTCCAGATACTGAACAGCCAGCAGGTTGAGCCGGGAATTGTAAGCGCCGAAAAATTCCAGGTCGATCGTGGACAAGAGAAAGAAAAACCCGAAAACCGCGCCCAATGTCAGAAGGAAGACCGTGCGGATGCCCCGACTCCGGGACAGGGGAAGAAACGGGGCGGGCAGAAAGAACAGGATCAGGATATAGGAGGTAATCACCATGTCAAACCGCAGTCCAACCAGAAAGGCCTGCACAATCTCTCCGGCAGGGATACCTGATGTGAGCTTCAGGTAGCGGAGCAAAAAGAACAGGCGAAACAGCCCGAAGAAGATCAGGCTGAGCCCAAAGGCCAGCCCGAAGAAAAGAAGGGCATCGGGCAGAAGTAATCCACGTACTCTCCTGCTCATGATATTATTTCATCACAGGCAGCCATATCCTGGGCAACCGACGGCAGCGGCAGCGGCTCCTGGGTGGCAAATTGTGTCTGGTACAGATGAGCATAGATACCTTTTTGGGCCAGGAGGGTGACATGGTCCCCGATTTCCTGAATCCTGCCTTGATTCAGAACCACGATCCTGTGGGCCCCGCGCACGGTAGACAGGCGATGGGCGATAATAAACGTGGTCCGGTCCTGCATCAGGTTATCCAGGGCCTGCTGGACCAGGGCTTCGGACTTGGAGTCCAGTGACGAGGTGGCCTCGTCGAGGATCAAAATGGCGGGATTCTTGAGAATTGCACGGGCAATGGCTATCCGCTGTTTCTGCCCGCCCGAAAGTTTAACTCCCCGCTCACCGATTCGCGCATCATACCCATCCGGCATCTGGCTGATGAAATCATGGGCCAGGGCTGCCTTAGCCGCCTCGATCACTTCAGCATCACCGGCGTCCGGCCTTCCATACAGGATATTATTCCGTACCGTATCATTAAAGAGGATCGTTTCCTGGGTAACAATGCCGATTTGCTGTCTCAGGGAGCGCAGGGTAGCCTTTTTGATGTCCTGGCCGTCAATGAGGATGTCCCCTGAGGTGGCCTCGTAAAACCGGGGAAGCAGGCTGACCAGCGTGGTCTTGCCCGCACCGCTGGTTCCGACGATAGCTATAATCTCTCCGCGGGATACCCGGAGGTTGATATTCTGCAGTACAGGCTGTTTCTCATATCGAAAACTGACATCCCGATACTCGATACTCTGGCGAAGGGGAGGCATCTCCACCGCATCTTCGGCCTCCCGGACACTCGGCTGAGCATCGAGAAACTCGAAGATCCGCTGTGAGGCGGCAATCCCATGCTGAATATCGTTATTAACATGGGTCAGCTTTTTGATCGGACTGTACATCATCAGCAGGGCGGTCATAAAGGAGAAAAAATTGCCCGGCGTGGATTTTCCGGCAATGACCTGTGCCCCGCCAAACCAGACGATAAAGGCAATACCGAAAGATGCCAGCAGCTCCATCAAGGGGGTAGAAAGTATCGCCACCCGGCCGGCCCGCATCTGCTCGTTGAAGAACCGCTGATTTTCCCGCCGGTAACGTTCGACTTCCCGCTCTTCCATATGAAAGGCTTTGACAATCAGTGCCCCGGACAGGGTCTCGTGCAGGATGACATTCAGGTCAGCGACCTTTTGCTGGACCTTGCCGCTGATGCGCCGGAGCTTCAATCCCATCTTCGAGATCAGAAGGGCCACAAAGGGCAGCACCAAGACGGACAGGATAGCCCAGAACCAGTTGCAGTAAAACATCACCGCCAGAAAACCGATAATGTCGAGCGGCTCCCGCAACAGATCCGCAAGGGAATGGGTAATGGCCCGCTGAACCAGCCCTACGTCATTGTTAATCCGGGCCATAATCAGACCCGTAGACCGCTTGGTGAAAAAATCCATGGATAGTGAGTGAACATGGGCAAAAAGCTCGCCCCGCAGGCTCATGACCACCTTCTCTCCAATATACATCATCAGATAGCCCTGGATATAGGTGAACGTACCTTTCAGTAAATAAAGAATGAGCAGGGCTATCGGCAGCAGCTTGAGCATGATCCATCGCTTGTTGATAAAAATATCATCCAATACCGGCTTGACCATATACGCAATCGAGGAATTAAGACCAGCGGTCAGTGTCATGCACACCATGGCAATGGCCATTTTTTTCCAGTACGGTCGTACGAATCTGAGAAGACGTCTATACATTTCCACGGCTAATCATCCTTAAGGGGCTGTCCCCAAGTGAAATACAAAGACAGAGGCAAAAAAACAAAGACAAAGGACACCACAGAGACACTGAGGCACAGAGAAAAACACCAGGTGGCCACTGTATCTCCTGACCACTGACCACTCTCTTTACTGACCACTGACCACTCTCTCCTGCCGGTGATTGCTGAGGATTCTGGCAATCAGGCTGCTGGTGGAAATATCCTGCTCAAGATCCACCAGTTTGACCGAGCCTCCATAGCCTTCCACGATTTGCCAGCCCACGACCTCGGTCTTGCGGTAGTCTCCACCCTTGACCAGCACTTCCGGCTGTAAAGCGGCGATAAGATTGTGCGGGGTATCTTCCGGAAAAATCACGACATAATCCACACAATTCAAAGCTGAAAGCAGCCTGGCCCGCTCCCCTTGAGTCATGCAGGGGCGGTTGGGGCCTTTCAGCCGCCGTACCGAATCATCGTCGTTGATGGCCACAACGAGCACGTCTCCAAAGCCTCTGGCTTCATGGAGCAGCTTGATATGGCCGATATGGAGAAGGTCAAAGCATCCGTTGGTAAAGACAATCCGCTGCCCTTTCAGCCTGTGGCGGGAAACAAGGTCCTGCAATTCCAAAAAGGTTTTGACCTTCTGATCGGTCGAATACTGGCCGCCCCCGCAGGCAGCCAGAATCTCCGCAGCGGTCACGGTGGCTGTCCCGACCTTGCCGACCACCACACCGGCAGCCAGGTTGGCCAGTTCCGCAGCCTCATCCAATGGCAGCCCGGCAAGGTACCCAAGCGTCAGGGCAGCTAAAGCGGTATCTCCGGCCCCCGAAACATCAAACACTTCTCTGGCACGGGTAGGTAACGTCACCGGCTCATGCCCCAGCCGGAAAAGGGAAATCCCGTCCTTTCCCCTGGTTATAATGACACCATCAAGCTCCAGCTCCCGCAGGAGCTTTTCTCCGGCTGTGCGGACATCTTCTTCGGTGCGGATCACCATGCCCGTGGCCTGGCCAGCCTCCTTCTGGTTGGGGGTGATATAATGGGCCTTGCGGTATTTCCGGTAGGACATCCCCTTGGGATCGACAAACACCGGCTTTCCCTGGTCCCGTCCCAGGCTGATGATTTTTGGGAGCAGCCCCTCGGTCAGGACCCCTTTCTGATAATCGGACAGGATAATGGCCGCACTTTCCGGAAGGTGCTGCCGGAGATAATCCACGATTTTTTCTTCCCACACCGGATCGATGGGACGGCGGACCTCCCGGTCGATGCGCAGAACCTGCTGATTGCCTGCCAGCACCCGGCTTTTTCTGGTGGTTGGCCGGGCCGGGTCCTGAAAGATGCCATCGGTGGAAACTCCCTTGCGGGCAAATTCCGAAAGCAGTGCCTCACCGCCTGCATCCTGGCCGATAACACTGCACATGCGCACCTGTCCCCCCAGGCTGATGATGTTGGCCACAACATTGCCCGCACCTCCCAGGGTCGTGAACTCCCGCTGCACATCCACCACCTGCACCGGGGCCTCCGGAGAGATCCGCTCCACCTCTCCCCAGAGATATTCATCGAGCATGACATCTCCTACAACCAGGATATTCTGCTGGCTGATCCGGGGGAGAATTTCATCCAGTTTACTGCGGGTTAACAAAGTTGAGTGCCTCCTTTAGCCTCTTTTCAGGGTTTGGCATCTGCAACGCATAAGTTACGTCGAGCGGTTGTATCTTCTAACACATATTTTTTGAAAAATTCAGATCGTGTAACCCTAGCGGTGCGACCATGCGTCGCTTGATACATGTATGAATAATATTGACTGAATTCTGATTTAGAATTGTTTTTATTAGCTATAGTTTCTCAGGTTCATTTGGTAATTATGTACCGCTTCCATTATACGGCTAAAAAGTCTCTCTGAAACAATGGCTACATCGATATCTGAGTCATAATCGAAATCCTTGCTCTTATATGGGCTAAAACCGAGTTTAGCGGAACCGGTGATGAAAATTTCATGGAAATCAATATTGAAGTTATTTGCGATTCTTTTTCTAAACTCATAGTAATCATCTTCTTTGGAGGCAAAAATAAATGGGGTACCATGGAGTACTTTTTTTCGACAAAAGTCTACTAACTCATCCTCATTCTGAATTGCCCGCAAAGAAGTCAAAAAATTTTCTATCATCATACGGACTATCGACCTTCAGCTCAAGGCGTCGTTTCCAACACCAGGTTTTCGGTTGACAGATTAAATATATCTTTCAGGCTATACCTTTCAGTAGCACCGATGATTTCAAGGCCAATGACTTTGCCCTCTTTGTCAAAGTCCAGAGTAACTCCTTCTTCTACTTCCTGGGTATGGGAGACCAATATAGAGTGCATCTACCTCTCTATCGTATTCAATTTTCAAGGCATTTTCCTCTTTATTTCCTTTTCATCTGTTTTCGCGCATGTATGCTGAGGAATATCTCCATACTCCACTCTGCATCAGACAGATATTATTAAGAGCAGGAGGTTAGCTCTCCAACTTCAATAGCTTACTCCCATGAATGACGGTAATGATTTCCAAATAATCATCTTTAATTTGGTAAATAATCCTATAGCCCTTATAGATCAGCTCCCTTACCTTGGGGTTATCCGCTTCGGGAACTCGCCGGCCTATTTCAGGAAATGACTCCAAATGTTCGACCATCTCAAAAACTCTATCGTTGAATATCTTGGCGTAGTAGGGAGAATCTGAGGCGATAAACTTGCATATTTCTTTTAAATCTTCAATCGCATCCTCTGACCACCTTATTTTAGCCATTCTTTCATGATTTCCTTTGCTTCCTCATGAGTATAAAACTGCCCTGTTTCTAATTGCCTCTGTCCCTTTAATATCTTTTGCTTTACATAGAGATGTTCCATAATATCTTCCAAGGTAGAATCATCAGGCAATTGTTTCACTAAGGAAATAACCGCATCCTTTGTTGTTGGCATGTAAATCACCTCCTCTCTAATCTTGGTGCACCTTGTAGAGTAACTGTACATTCTCATACTCTTCAATATAATGCCGAGTGAGCATAAAGGTCAAGAGATAAAGACTTATCTTTATTTCAAACAGATGTTCCCCATTTTCCTTTTCTCGAGAGGAAAGGTGGCAATAACCATCACCCCCACCCAGCCTCCCCCCTCAAGGGGCAATGTCATTAACTTAAGGATTAACCGCGACCAACGCCCCTCACCCCGACCCTCTCCCCTTCAGGGGCGAGGGAGAAAAACACTGCCCTTGAGCCCCACGCCTGTTCTTAACTTAATACCATTGCCCCTCAAGGGGGGAGGAGTGTATTAGACGCTCCTATACAGGACATTGAAGATTCGATTTCCGAATTCGGGAGTCAGGGCATCCCGAATTCGGGGGTATGTGGTGTAAAACAATCGATAACGCCGCAATTCACGGACATCAACTCTTGAGATTCCTGCCTTTCCAAGCTCCTCAGCAAGTTTCTCCAGCAAAACCTCGCCATATTGCGCTCTATCCGCGCCATTTTGTTCATATTCTCGGATATACAAGCCGATCAGCCAGTTGCGTAGCGTAAGGCTAATATTAACGGCCCGCCCAGCCGGGCGGCCAGTTCATCATGAACCTGCCGGATGGTGCCAACTAAATTTTTAAAGCTCTCAGCTTGTGTTCATTCGAGTCCATTCGTGATCCCTATATTTGAATCCAATTTTCTGTATTAACCATCCTATCAACTACAAATACAGAACCTTCTCCATCGCCTGGATCAGTTTCCGGTTCTCCTCTTCCAGCCCGATGGTGATCCGCACCGAGTTCGGCAGGCCATATTCCTTCACCGGGCGCACGATTACTCCTTCGCCCAGCATCCGGTCGCTGAAGGCTTTTCCGTCCCGGCCCACATCCACGAGGATAAAGTTAGCCACCGAGGGAACATGGGGCACCTGCAGCCGGTCGAATTCCCGGCACAGGTACTCATAGCCACGGCGGTTTACCTCCCGGTTCCGGTTCAGGAATTCATCATCCTGCAAGGCTGCCTCGGCAGCCACCAGGGCCAGGGAATTCACGTTGAAGGGTTGGCGGACGCGGTTCATCAGCGATATCAGATCAGGAGAGCCGATCCCATAGCCGACGCGCAATCCGGCCAGGCCATAGATTTTCGAAAAGGTCCGGGCGATCAGAACCGGATGGTCAGGATGGGCTCGCAGCCAGGCAAGGGAATCGGGAAAAGCCGCATCTTCCACGTACTCATAATAGGCCTCATCGATAACTACAATCGCGGTTTTCGGCACCTGATCGAGGAACCAGGCCAATTCGTCGGCAGTGACCATAGTTCCCGTGGGATTATTGGGGTTGGCGATGAAAATCAGTTTGGTTTTCGGAGTTATCGCGTCAGCCATGCTCCGAAGGTCATGGGTATACTCTTTCATCGGCACCAGGACATTTTTCCCATTGGCGGCCTGAACCAGCAGGCTGTAGATAATGAAGGCCGGATGGCCGCTGACAGCCTCTTCGCCGGGAGCAAGAAAGGTGCGGACAACCAGTTCCAGGATTTCATTGGTGCCGTTGCCCAGAATAATCTGATCGCTGGAAACTCCGAGTTTTCCGGCCAGCGCTTTCTTGAGATAGAATCCGCTCCCGTCGGGGTAGCGGTGAATCTCGGACAGCGCCCCCTGCATGGCCTGAACAGCCCTGGGTGATGGTCCGCAGGGAGTTTCGTTGGAGGCCAGTTTGATCACTTCGCACAGACCCAATTCCCGCTGCACTTCTGAAATGGGCTTGCCGGGCAAGTATGGTTGAAGCTGATGGATATGTTTTTGGGCTAGATCTTTCATTGTGTTTGTCCTTATGAATAAAGAGCAGTAATGAGCCGTGAGGGCAAAGCCTGGGGTTGCATTTTGGGTGTATTGAAAGCGTGTTTTATTGTGTGCGTGCCCTACCCTGTGTTGAGTTTACTTTTTGGGTATGATCCCAGAATCTTGAAAAAATCACAGTGAACCTTGAGGTCATCGAGCAGCCGGACTACCCGCTCCTCCTGGACATGGCCATCGAAGTCTACCAGGAATACCGACTCCCAGGGACGATTCGGAATGGGGCGGGATTCGATCCGGTGCAGGCTGATCTGGTGGTGGACAAAGGGCTGGAGAAGTAACGAAAGCGCTCCGATCTGGTCTTTCATGGAAAACAGAATCGAAGTCTGATCATCTCCGCTCGGCGCACTCATTCCCTTCCATAAGACCAGGAACCGGGCAAAGTTATGGGTATTATCTTCAATCCTCTTGCATATCGTGTGAAGCTGGTACAATCCACGGATGGTTTCTTCGGCAATGAGAGCGGCAGAAGCATCCTCGCGGACCAGTTCGACGGCCCGGTAGGTGCTGGGGACCTCGATTACCGGCTTGCCCGACATATTCTCCCGCAGCCACTCGCTGCACTGAGCAATGGACTGTGGGTGCGCATAAACCTTTTCGATTTTATCAAGCTCCGTATGATGCCCCAGGAGATCGTGCCGGATATTGAGGATAATTTCCGTGCAGGTTTTGAGCTCCGAATCGATAAAAAGATCCAGGGTATGACTGGCCAGCCCTTCGGTGGAATTTTCCAGCGGAAGCACCCCGTAATCAGCCTGGTCCCGTTCCACAGCGGAAAACACCCGGCCAAGGCTTGTCATTGGAATCAAAGAGGCCGAGAGGCCGAACTTTTTCAGGGCCGCGATATGGGTAAAGGTAGCCTCCGGCCCCAGGTAGGCGATTCTCATGGGCTTTTCCAGGGACAGGGAGGCGGAAATAATCTCCCGGAATACCGACTTGACGGACGATGCAGGAAAGGGGCCTTTATTGATCCTCTGGAGCCTGCTTAAAATCTGCTCTTCCCGGCTGGGATCGTAATAAGCCCTGCTGCTTTTGGCTTTGGATCTGCCGACTTCCTTGACCACTTCGGCGCGGGCATTTAGCAGATCCAGGATCTGATTATCAATTTCATCGATTTTTTTTCGTAAACTCTCCAAATCCACCGCTATTTTCTCCAGGCTGTTCGCTTTTTCTCTATTTCCCTGCCGTTAAAGCGCAAGGAATTGATAAAATATCAGGTTGTGGATTGAATTTACAAGAATTCCCCCCAATTGTCAAGAACAAGAAATATCCCGGAATCCCAAAAGGCATGGAGGAGGTGCACCTTACTGCGACAGCCTCCCAGACTCCCCACCCGCCCTAGTCGGGAAGGTACCCTGCCTGCTGCAACTTGCGGTATAATCCACCGGCTTTATTCAGGCTGTCGAAGATGAGCGAAATGCTCATGGTAGCCCCGCTGATAGAATCGTACTCCGGACGAAACTGATAATTTTTCGTCAGATGCCTGCCCACGATCCGCTTTTCCAAATTCTCGGCATCTGCTGCAGTTATGGAAAGATTATCATACTTGGTAATATGCAGAGGAATAAAGTTTGTGACCACGCCCTGACCATTAAAAATGAGCAGAAAATAGATGGGGTGGCAGACGTCGCAGAGGGGAGGGCGGGTATACACTTTGGCAACCCATCGCTTTCTTCCTGCCAGAGGGAGAGAATCGACAATATAGATATCCTGGTACTCCGGCAAGTTTTTTTTCTGGAAGGATAACCGCTGCTTTGTATCGCCGTGAAGGATGGCCTGTTGGATCTTTCCCCGGATTTCTTTTTCCGACCAGGATAGTTGGATAGATCGAGGTCGTGCCTGGACAACTTCGAGATGCCGATGTTCCTGAATTTTTCTCTGGAACGAGGCCAGGTCAAGTGAGACGAGCTCTTTTAATTCGGCAAACAGGGTATCAGCATTTTGAATGAGCCCAAGGTGCGATTTGGCCAGCAGCACTCCCTCCGGCGATTGCCGCAGGATGAGGAGGTAGGGGGTACCGCCGGGATTTCCCAGGGCTTCATAAGCCTCAAATTCCGGATCAGGGATAATTGGAAAAGGGACTTTTTTTTCCGCCCGAAACCGCTGAGTCTCCCGTTTATTATTCCCGGCACCAACAGCCAGAAACTTGATCCGGCCCTGTAAGCTGCTATCCCGGGATATTTTCTGATAGAGAGTATTCAGGAGAGGGGCCTGCGCCAGACAGGAAACACAGTACCGGTTGAGGAATTCCAGGACGATGTAATCGGCCTGAATATCATCGAGAGAAAAAAAACTTTCTTCACGAAAACTGAAAAACCCACGACGAAGGCCAAGATATCGGCGCTCCTCCTGAGTCAAAGTGTTCAGCAGGGGAATAGCGGGAATTTTCTTTCCAGCCCGAAGCCGAGTATCGGCGTCAAGGTTCCCCCTGGCAGGAAACAGGGCAGGCACGAGAAGAAACAGGAGCATAGAGAATGATACGAAAAACACCCTGACTCGCATTACATCATTTCTCCAGAATTGTTTGAGCCAGATATTTCCCCAGGCGGGAGGCTTGCTGCACAGCCAGTGGATGCTGGAGAATTTCCCCTTTGTGCTCAACACCCGGATAAAAAAGTTCGGAAATATAGCGGATGTTCATGATGGTGAACCAGATTTTGACAATCTGCTGGGCATTTTGAAAGAATTGATATTTGTTCATTCCTCCCACACATAAGAACACTCCCGGGATCTTTGATTCTGATGGGAAAAAGGGTGTCTTCAGCAGGTATTTGGATACCCAGCAGCACTGGCCCCGGTCAACGAGGGCCTTGGTTTGAGCCGTCAGACTCCCGAAGAACACGGGGGAAGCGAGGATAATTCCGGCTGCCTGCCGAAGGTGAGAATAAATATTTTGCATATCATCCCGGATTACACATTCGCCGGTCTTCAAACACCCTCCACATTCCTGGCAGGGTTTAATCCGCAATTGGTTGAGCTGAAACTTTTTCCCCGCAAGGCCGGCCTCCTGAGCGCTCTGCAGACAGACGTCAACCAGCGAATCAGTGTTCCCCCCGAGCCGGGGGCTTCCGCACAGGGCAATAATCGAAGGGTTTTGAGTCACTGTCTTCTTCCTCTTCGCGAGGCCGGATTCCGCCGGTTTTGATAAGCCATTGAGGAATAGGATGGCGGCGGGGCGGGGGGATTGACCGTTTTTTTCATTTTTCGATACAGGAAAAACATGGCGGTAGGGATGGAAATAACGATAAAGGTAAGGACCAGGACAAAAACTCCGGCAATTTTTCTGGTAACAGTCCGATCGGCAGTCGGTCTGACCGTACGCTCCGCAACTTTCCCACCTGATGGCGGCAGGAACTGGCTGGGCTGATTAAGCCGGTTAGGCATGCCGGGCCTGCTGAGATTGACAAACCCCTGCAGCAGGGCAAGCGTGCCCTGGCCATTGGACTTGACAGGAATAGTAATCAGCAGGCGGACCCCGATGAACTGCTCTCCCAGGGCCCCTTTCGGAACAGTGAGGTACTTTTCTCCCGTTTGCGGATTTTTCAGCATAATCTCTTCAAATTCCGGATGCTGATCCTGAAACCGTTCAAGGTACTGAAAGACAATATGCCGCTCTCCCTGCCTCCGGGGATTTCTTTCGCCGGCCAGGAACCAGTCTGTCTGCTGGAGGTACTGCACGAGCTGAGGGTCTTCAGCCAACTGCCGCAAGGCCGATTGTGACCTCTGGACCCAATCCGGAGAGGAGGAGAGGTTCTGGATCGCAGAAGGATTCTGGATACCCTCTCTTTGTGCGACTCGGGAACGGGCATTGAAATAGAAGATAAAGAAGGTAAGTATCGTAAGGACCGGAATCACGCCGCCCAGGGCGAGGATAAGGATAAATTTTTTTGGCAATTTCATACCCCCCTTCGTTTGCTAAAAGATAAGGATTCAACTTGAAAATATTATTAAATCATACTTCCACGTGCTTCGTCAAGTCAGGCTGACCGCTCCTGCAAGCATCTTCAAACTATAAAGCTCATCCATGATGCCGGAGTGTCGTCCAACTTACCTATAGTTCGGCCTTTTCCCATGAATCAGCGCAAGGAGGTCAGTGGTCAGTGGCCAGTGGCCAGTGATCAGTGACCAGTGTGGTGCACGGCGTTATCCTGCACTGTGACCGAAAAACAGCATAAATACAAGAGAAATCCTCCGGCAATCAGGCTACCATATCCTGCTGACCACAAATTCTCCCGCCTCTATGGCTGCGCCTGCCTTGTTGATGATCAGGTACTCTCCGCTCCAGGTATCACCTTTGACCTTTCCCTCAAACGAAATGGTCAGTGTGGAATTCCCCTCTCCGGTGACAGTGCTCACCTGAATCTGATCCCCCTGGATAAGACCGGTCGCGCTGAGGGCGTTGATAGTAGGATGATCTACAAAAAGAAAAACTCCACTGGCTGCTGTCCCTTCCTGAGCCAGGTTAATCGAAGCGGAACCGCTGGTCTGGTTCTGCTGTGAGTTAAAGCTCGATGTCCAGGTACCGATCCATACTCCACCCACCTGTGCAGGAGGGTCCTGACTGGTGGAAGTTGAGGAAGCAGTATTGGGATCACTCTGCTGGCCTGATGGTGCCGGGTTGTAATAGCCGGAATAATCAGGATAATAGGAATACGGGTAAGGAGCCAGAGTAGAGCCGGGGAGATAAGAAATCCCGGGGATGAGCCCTCCCTGAACAGGATAGCCGGAAGAAACCGGCGGGTAACCGGAAGAAGCCGATGGATAGCCGGAAACAGGAGGATAATAAACTGACGGGGGAGCGGGGTTTGTATACCCTGGCAGAGGATTGCCATACACTGCATATGGCGGAATTATTCCTGCCTGGCCCTGTGACGGCAGGTAAGGAGCATTCCATCCGGAACCATAAACCGGATTTGCAGGCTGCCAGGAGGGGGCAAAGGGGATAACTCCATTCGGGTAGATGCTTTGAGGAGGCAGATTGGTCAGAGCGGGAGAAGCAAGGCCCGCAAGAGAAGAATAGGGAATCGCAGATACCGGCCATGCCTGCCCATACCCCTCCAATCCCAGGGATAACAATCCCGGATACCCGAAGGGATCCGGAAAAGGGCTGGCAATTACTGGAGGCAGTACGGCGGCGGGAGGCAGAACAGTCCACTGGGATTGAGCTGTTCCGGCAAAAGCACAGAGTGCTCCAAAGAGTATGAGGGTGATGATCACAAGCCTGATCAGTCTGGTCATTATCTCTCCATTGGGGAAATGGTACAAAGCTCTTGCTGCTTCCAGGAAAATATTTCTCTGCTTGAAGGTTGCAATAACTGTACCCAAGTTGTGGGAGAGATAAGGGATTAAAAGACTTCGCTATTTTATCGTAGTGAAGGGTGTCATATAGGCAATATTATGCATACTATGCATAATATTGCCTATATGAAGACAAGTATGCAAAACTCTACACAGTGTTACAACTCAACGCTAGAGCACTGTTGCTATCACACCCTCAAGATAATGCTCCCGCTTTCTGCGGCTATCGCTATGAGGGATATCCTTCCCCTGCCTTCCGCCTCCAGGCGCGTACCCTTACAGCTTCCGGTTATCGACAACCCTCCTGGCCTTGCCCGTGGTTCGCTCCAGGGAGCGGGGCTCGACCAGGGTGATCCTGACATTGAGGCCCAGCAGGGAGGAGATTTTCTTCTGGACGCGCTTTTGGAATTCCTGCTGAAGCTTCATTTCATCGTAGAATATCTTGTCGGACACTTCCAGCCGCACTTCCAGGGTATCGAGAGCGCCTTCCCGGTCCACGATCAACTGATAGTGAGGCTCGGCCCCTTCTTCTTCCAGCAGGACATATTCGATCTGGGAGGGGAAAACATTTACTCCCCGGATGATCAGCATATCGTCGGAACGGCCCGTGACCCGCTCCATGCGCATGAGGGTCCGTCCGCAGGGGCAGGGCTCTTTGATAAGGCGGGTGATGTCGCCGGTCCGGTAGCGGATCATGGGCAGGGCCTCTTTGGTGATGGTGGTCAGCACCAGCTCTCCCATCTCGCCCACCGGCAGCCGCTCGCCGGTCTCCGGATTGATGATCTCCGGAATGAAGTGGTCTTCCTGGATATGCAGGCCGCACTTATGGTGGCACTCTCCAGCCACACCGGGGCCGACGATTTCACTCAGGCCATAATTATCGGTGGCGCTGATATAGAGATTTTCCTCGATTTTCTTCCGGATGCCTTCCGACCATACTTCCGCGCCGAAGCAGCCGATTTTTAAGGACAGCTCGTTGGGATGGACATTCATTTCCTTCATGACCTCGCCGATATGCAGGGCATAGGAGGGGGTGCAGACCAGGACCGTGGTCTTGTAATCCTTCATGATCATGACCTGCTTTTCCGTATTGCCGCTGGAAACGGGGATGACCGAGGCACCGAGCCGCTCCGCACCGTAGTGGAGGCCGAAGGCTCCAGTGAAAAGCCCGTAGCCGAAAGCGATCTGGATGACGTCTTCCGAGGTTACCCCGGCGGAAACCAGAATACGGGCCACAAGATTGCTCCAGTGCAGCAGGTCGTTTCGGGTATAGCCGACCACCGTGGGTTTGCCCGATGTTCCGGAAGAAGAATGGATGCGCACCACTTCCCGCAGTGGTACGGCGAACATGCCGTAAGGGTAATTGTCCCGCAGGGCTGATTTTCGGGTAAAGGGTATCCGGGCCAGATCATCCATGGTTTTTATTTCTTCAGGGATGATGCCAGCCTCATCAAAGAGCCGGTTATAGAAGCGCACGCTCCGGTAAGCCCGGTTCAGCGTTGCCTGCAATCTCTCAAGCTGCAGTTGTTCCAGATCCGTCCGATCCATGGATTCATAGTCTTTCTCCCACATAGGCATGCTCCTTACTCGTTATTCCCAAACCTCTTTTTTGGATTTTCCCAGATATGCCCGGACAATCTCCTGATTCCCCAGGATAGTGGCTGCCTTTTCCTCCAAAACAACTTTGCCCGTTTCCATCACATAAGCCCGGTCAGCGATCTTCAGGGCCCGCATGGCGTTCTGCTCTACCAGAAGGATCGTGGTGCCCCGCTGGCGCAGCTTTTCGATTACCTGCATGATCTCATTGACGACTTTCGGGGCCAGCCCCATGGAGGGCTCGTCCAGGAGCAAAAGCTTTGGCGATGACATGAGCGCCCGGCCAATGGCCAGCATCTGGGCCTCTCCTCCGCTCAGATTACCGGCTGGCAGGTGCCTGCGCCGATCCAGGGAAGGAAACAGGGAAAAAATGACCTCTATGTCCTGCTCGATGGTTTTTTTCTTTATCCTGCCGAGCCGGTGATAGGCCCCCAGTTTGAGATTATCGATAACCGTCAGGGGATTAAAAACCTGCCGCCCCTCCGGGACGTGGCTGATTCCGCACTGAACGATCCTGTGGGGAGTAAGGCGGGTGATGTCCTGCTTTTCAAAAGAGACCTCACCTTCCCGGTTCTTCATCAGACCGCAAATCAGGTTTAACAGGGTGGTCTTGCCCGCACCGTTGGCCCCAAGGAGGGTGACGATTTCTCCCGGTGCGACGTGGAGAGAGACATTTTTCAGAACATGCACCTGCCCGTAGCAGGCATTAATACTCTTGAGCCTCAGCATTGCTTTGGGTCTCCATCTCGCCCAGGTAGGCGGCAATTACCTTCGGATTGGCCTGAATATTCCTGGGGATATCCTCGGCAATCTTCTGGCCGTACTCTAAAACCATGATCTCATCCGAGACCTCCATGACCAGCTCCATGTCATGTTCGACCACCATCATGGCGATTCCCCGCTTGCGGATCCGGAAAATCAGCTCGGCCAGTTGGCCGGTTTCTTTGGTGTTCAGACCGGCGGCAGGCTCATCGAGCAGGATCAGCTTTGGCTCGGTGGCCAGTGCCCTGGCAATCTCCAGAAGCCGCTGGTGCCCGAAGGGGAGGCTGCCTGCGGCTGCCTGGGCCTTGTCCGCAAGCCCCACGAAGGCCAGGGTTTGCAGAGCCTGCTCACGGATGTTCTTTTCTTCTGCCCGCATGCCGGGAAGCCGCAGGGAAGAGGCGAAAATACCGCTGATTGACCTGATATGACGGCCCATCATGACATTTTCCAGAACCGTCATGTTGGTGAACAACTGGATATTCTGAAAAGTCCGCACCAGCCCCAGCTCGGCAATGCGATACGGCTTTGAGCCGGTAATCCTCTGCCCCTGAAAGTGAATCTCCCCGCAGGAGGGAGGGAGAATCCCGCTGATCACATTGTAGACCGTAGTCTTACCGGCCCCATTGGGTCCGATGAACCCTTTGATGCTCTTTGGCTTGACACTAAAGCTCAGATTCTGAATGGCCTTAACGCCGCCAAAGTCTTTTCCGAGGCCCTTGACTTCAAGGAGAGGCTTATCCGGCATACCTTACGATTCCTGCCTTGTCAATTTTTTCCATCCCAGGGCGATCTTCCGGCTCATGCCCTGCGGCATGAAGACGATCGCCAGGATCAGGAGCAGCCCATAGACCAGAATATCGTACTCGGCGAACACATCCAGGACCTGCGGCAGCATGGTCAGGATCGACGCTCCCAGCAATCCGCCCCAGATACTGCTCATCCCGCCGATAACGCCCATGGTCAAAAGCCGGATCGACTGGGTCAACCCAAAGTCCGGCGGGCAGAGAAAGGTGGAGTAATGAGCGAAGATACTGCCCGCAATTCCGGCATACATGGCACTGATAACAAAAACCTGTGTTTTGAATTTTGCAATATCCACGCCAATGGAATGAGCTGCCACTTCACTGGAATGGATGGCCCGCAAGGCCCTGCCCACCCGCGAATTAACCAGATTGACGGCCAGGTAAACCAGCACCAGGGCCACGATCCAGGTGAAGTAGTAATAGTTGACCTCTTTCAGGTCACGGCTGTTCATAACATAGCCCAGGATGCTCAGTTTGGCCACACCAATCCCCTCCGAGCCTCCGGTAATCCCAAGGTTGGCGAACAGGCTCGAAAAGATCATCCCCATGCCAAGCGTGGCCATGGCCAGATAATGACCCTTCAGCTTCAAAATGGGTTCAGCCAGAAGGTAGGCTACGGCAGCGTTCAGGCCGATGGAGAGGGCAAATCCGAGCCAGGGGGAAAGGCCGAACCGGGTGGTGACGATTCCCGATGAATAGGCACCCAGGCCGAAAAAGGCAGCGTGCCCCAGCGATATCTGGCCGGCATAGCCCATGAGCAGATTCAGGCCAATGACCACGATGCTGTTGATTCCAGCCAGCACCAGCACGCTGAGATAATAATCGCCCGCATCGAACCGGCGCAGGGCCAGGGGCGCTGCCAGTACCACAAGGCAAAACAGGAAAAAGTGGGCCTGCTCGATTCGTTTCCAGATACTCTTGACCATTAAACCCGCTCCCCGCTCCTGATGAAGAGAATTCCCTGCGGACGGATCAGCAGGACCGCCAGCAGGATACAGAAGGAAATGGCATTTTTATAGCTCGATGAGATCAGACCGGCTCCAAGCTCTTCGACCACGCCCAGCACAAATCCCCCGACAATGGCCCCGACATTGTTGCCCAGCCCGCCGACAATGGCCGCGCAAAACCCTTTGAGCCCGAAGGTGACGCCGGTGTCGTATTTCATCCCGAAGGGTGCCAGAACGCCGCCAGCCAGAGCACCCAGGGCCGCACTGAGTCCAAAGGAGAGGATGACCATGGTCTCGACATTGATACCGACCAGCATGGAGGCCTTTTTATTGGCTGCACAGGCGGTCATGGCCTTGCCGTGGATCGTCTTTTCGTAAAACAGATGCAATCCGCTCATGGCCAGGAGGGCGATGGCCAGAATCCATACATACTGCCGGTCGAAAATGGCACTGAAGAACCGGTACGGCTGGCCGGAAGAAAAAAAGGGGACGAACAGATCGTTTCGTCCCCAGATTAACATGACAGCGCCCCGCAGAAAGATCGAGGCACCGATCGTAGCCATAATCTGGCTGACCACGCTGCTTTCCCGGAGAGGGCGAATCATGAGCACCTCCATCAGGATGCCGATGATGGCCACAGCCAGAACACTCAGTCCAAAGGAAATTGCCAGATTCAGGTGGACATGGTGGTACAACGTGGACATGAAAACCGCACCCAGCATCACGAATTCACCCTGCGCGAAATTGATGATGTCGGTCGATTTGTAGATGATGGTGAAGCCAAGGGCAA
This sequence comes from bacterium, assembly GCA_040755755.1. Classification (NCBI taxonomy): domain Bacteria; species bacterium. The sequence goes on from JBFLZW010000002.1 coordinate 51,869, forward strand.
TGAGGGCGTAAATCCCGCCGTTGGTAATGCCGTTAACCAGATACTGAAGGAGTTGATCAGTGAAGTTCATGAGTCAACCAGCTTTCGTTTTTAGAGGAGTCAGAATTCAGAATGAGCAAGCCTGCTCTCTTCTGAATTCTGACTCCTGAATTCTGACTCCTTTTTCCATTACTCCAGATAAGTCCATTTTCCATTGACGATCTTGATCATGACCAGCGATTCGGGGCCAAGGCCGTGGTGGTCCTTGTCCGAGAAGTTGAATACACCGCCGATACCGGCAAAATTTTTGGTCTTTTCAATCTCATCCCGGATGCGGTCTATATCGTCGCCCGCCTTCTTGATAGCCTGGATCACCAGATTGATGGCATCCCAGGCATGACCGCCGAAGGTATCAGCCGTAGCGTTATATTTGGCCTTAAAATCAGCGGCATACTTGGCCAGTATCTTTTTCTGCGGATCAGTCTCCGGCAGAGAATCGACCACCAGGAGACGGCCTGCCGGAAAGATTATTCCCTCGGCTGCCTCTTTGGCCTGTTCGATGAATTTCATGCTGGCGATGCCGTGGCTCATGAAGATGGGAATCGTCATGCCGAGCTGACGGATGTTGGCAGCCACCTTGGCCGACCCCTTGTCCGTGCACCAGACGATCAGGGCCTTGGCATCGGTCCCCCGGATCTTGGTGAGCTGGGTGGTCATATTGGTGTCATCCTCGGAGAATTTTTCCCTGGCTACAATCTCGATCCCGAATTCCGGAGCCAGGGAGTCAACCTGGACCAGCCCGCCGGAGCCAAATCCCCCTTCAACCGACATAAAGGCGATCTTCTTGATGTCCTGTTTCTTCAGATAGCCCAGGATCTTGGTCATGGCCTGCCGGTCGGTCTGGGGAGTCTTGAAGACCCATTTCTTCGGAGGATCGGTGATTTCAATCCGGGCCGCACAGGAAATATTGGGGACTTCACTGTTTTGAATAGTTTCGATGATGGCCATGCTCTCTCCGCTGGTGCTGGGGCCGATGATGGCCAGGACCTTGTCCTTTTTGACCAGCTTGTTCACGCTCTCAAGTGCCCGTTGATTGTCCATGGCCGTATCGTAGAAAACCAGTTCCACCGGATGGCCGTTGATTCCGCCAGCCTTGTTGACCTCCTCCACCACCATCTCGGCTGTCTGTTTTTCCGGAGTGCCAAGGGCGGAAGCCTTGCCCGAAATATCGAAAATGGCCCCGATCTTGTACGGTTTGGCACTTTCAGCGGAAAAAACGGTCTTGGCCAAGAGTAAACCTGCACATACGAAAACTGCCAGAACTACCAAAAACCTGGTCATTCTTTGTTTCATTTCAGAACCTCCCTTAAAGTGTTAGATGTTGCCAGTTCATACGAACTGTTTATTACAGATTGCTCAATTCCTCATCGGTAATAGTTGATATGCCGCTTTGCTGCAACACCCGCAGGGCTTCGTTCATGTCATCGAAGCGAAAGATCATAATGGCCTTGTCCGTCTTTTTCTCCAGAAATCCGTAGAGATATTCCACATTGAGTCCTGCGGATTTCAGAACATTGAGCACCGAGGAGAGCCCTCCGGGTTCGTCGGGAATTTCTACCGCGATGACCTCGTTTTTGTTGACGGTCAGACCGGCGCCTTTCAGCACCCTGTAGGCTTTTTCCGTATCATTGACGATCAGGCGGACAATGCCAAAGTCCGAGGTGTCGGCCAGGGAAATAGCCCGGATGTTGATCTTCTGCTCTCCGAGCAACTGGGTTACTTCGGCCAGACGGCCCCTTCTGTTTTCCAGGAAAATGGAGATTTGCTTGACGATCATAATCTTCCCCCCTCTCTCTAGTCTTCCTTCAGGTTCCTTCTGTCCTGAACCCGCACCGCCTTGCCCATGCTTCGCTCGATGGCGTGCGGCTCCATCAGTTTAATCCTGGTATTGATGCCCAGGACACTTTCCAGCTCATTCTTGATCTTTCGTTCCATCTCCTCAAACTTCTTGATCTCGTCGAACAGGTTCCCCTCCGCAACCTCGACCCGGATTTCGATGTCGTCCAGGGTTCCTTTGCGGTCAACCACTATCAGGTAATGGGGAGATACCCCTTCGATCCTGACCAGAACATCCTCGATCTGCGAGGGGAAGACGTTCACTCCCCGGATGATCAGCATGTCGTCGGTCCTGCCGGTAACTCTTCGCATCCGGACCAGGGTCCGTCCGCATTCACAGGGTTCAGGATTGAGAACCGTAATATCGCGGGTTCTGAACCTGATGACCGGAAAGGCCTCCTTGGTCAGGGTGGTGATCACCAGTTCGCCCTCTTCTCCGTACGGCAGTACCTCGCCGGTCTCGGAATCGATCACCTCCGGCAGGAAAAAGTCCTCATTGATGTGCAGGCCGTTTTTGTGCGGGCACTCGCTGGCCACTCCGGGGCCGATGATCTCGGTCAGGCCGTAAATGTCAAGGGCCAGGATGTCCAGCTTTTTCTCGATCTCAAGGCGCATGCTGTCGGACCAGGGCTCGGCCCCGAAAAATCCCACTCTCAGGTTCAGTGACTTGACATCCACCCCCATCTCTTCGGCCACCTCAGCCAGACAGAGGCTGTAGGAGGGAGTGCAGCCGAGGGCATCGGTTCCAAAGTCCTGCATGATCATGATCTGCCGTTTGGAATTTCCCCCGGAAATGGGCACGACCGAGGCACCCACCTTCTGCGCGCCATAGTGCACGCCCAAACCGCCGGTGAACAGTCCATAGCCATAGGCGTTCTGAACCACATCCTTTTCGGTCACACCGCCGCAGCGAAGCGTCCGGGCCATGACCGTAGCCCAAAGGTCCAGGTCGTTTCGGGTGTAGCCCACGACAACCGGCTTCCCTGTGGTTCCGGACGAGGAGTGAATCTCCACCACCTCATGCATGGGCTTGCTGAACAGGCCGAAGGGATAAGTATCCCGAAGGTCCTGCTTGGTCATGAAGGGCAGGCGGCTTAAATCCTTCAGACTCTTGATATCCTCCGGCTTCACGCCATGCTCGGCAAACCGTTTCTGATGAAAGGGAACGGCTGCATGGACCCGGTGAACCAGATTGCGCAGCCGCTCCGTCTGAAGCGCTTCCATCTCCTTTCGATCCATACACTCATATTTTTCATCCCAAAATCCTTGAGCTATATCACCTTTCATATATTTTTCTCCATACTTTTTCGTCCCAACTGAAAGGCCTGTTCATTAATCTGCCGGGTTGTGGCCGGAACCTGCGCCCGAATTGTCCCAAGCCATATATCCTCGCCAATATCCGGCAAAAGCCCGGACAGAGCACCGAGGAGAACCATGTTCATGGCTTTCCTGCTTCCTGCCTGCTCAGCCAGCCCGACACCCTCGATCAGGCGGACCTGGCGCCCGCTCTTTGATAAAATCAGCTCGATGTCAGCAGGGTACTCCGCAAGGCCGGCGCTGACCGGAGCGGGATTGATTTTCAGGTTGTTTACCAGGATATGCCCTTGAGGCCGGACGGAATTCACCCATCGCAGCGCTTCCAGCAGCTCGAAAGAAAGCAAAAAGTCAGCCTCACCCTCCCTGATCAGGGGAGATGCAACCTGGCGGCCAAAGCGAACGTGCGTGGAAACACTTCCACCCCGCTGAGACATACCGTGAACTTCACTCTGTTTAACCTCAAATCCCGCCTCCTTTCCCGCATTGGCCAGAATTTTACTGGCCAGGATAATCCCCTGACCACCTACACCAACGATCAAAATGTCTTTTTTGCCGCTCATGTTCTCGTTCATGGTATGTTGCACCTTATATAGAGTTCTCCACCCTGCTGGAGGAGAATAGTTGTACCTGCTTTTCGGATAGGCACCAAGAAGGGGAATAGATTTGAACTACCAGCGTGATCCATATACGCCTGCTCTACTACCTAATAGTTAGGTTCAAATAATCGCTCTTATGGGAAAGACGACACGGCAGTGTTGTATTTCTCCCGCAGAGACGCTGAGACGCAGAGGATATCATTTTCGGTTATTCTCTGCGCCTCTGCGTCTCTGCGGGAAATCGTTCTTCCATCCTTAAATAGCACAGCCCTTCGGATGTATGCCATGTATCCCATATGAGCGCAAATAATTACGCGCAAGCCGGTTTGATGGCCTGAGCCTTGCAGACCTGCTCGCAGACCGGACAGCCATTGCACAGGAGCGGGTCGATCTGCGCTTTTCCTTCACTGCCCGAACTCATGGCCGGGCATCCTAATTTCAGGCACATCCTGCATCCGGTACAAGCTCGAGGATCCACCTGGCGCTGAATGCGTTTGGCATTTCTTTCCAGCAGCACACAGGGCCTGCGGGAGATGATCAGGGAGGGCTCGGCGGTTGCTGTTTCCTGATCTATTACCTGCCCTAATTGAGCAAGGTCATATGGGTCAACCACTTCCACCCGGCTGATACCCATGGCTTTTGCCAGGGCGACCAGGTCCACCGCCCGTGTTTCCCGACCCTTGAGCGTGCGGCCTGTGCCGGGATGCTGCTGAAACCCGGTCATGGCCGTGGTCCGGTTATCGAGAATGATGACCGTCGTGGTCCCCTGATTATAAGCGATATCCAAAAGGCCGGTTATTCCGGAGTGGCAAAAGGTTGAATCGCCGATCACGCCGACTACCGGCCGGGTGTCCGATCCCTCGATGGCTTTGTTAAACCCGTGCGCAGCCCCGATACTGGCACCCATGCAGATGCACATGTCCATGGCCTCAAGAGGCGGCATCACGGACAGGGTATAGCAGCCGATATCACCCATGGCTCTGATCTTTTTCCGGTTCAGGGTATAGAACAGGCCCCGGTGAGGACAGCCCGGACACATGGCCGGGGGCCGGGGAGGAATGGCCACCCCGGGGTTAAATACATCCCGCGAAGACTCTTTGCCAAAGGCTCTGGCGACGATATCCGGCGACAACTCTCCGGTATCCGGAAGGATCGATCGCCCCCCTTCGACAGCAAGGCCCATAAGCCGGACCTGATCCTCGATAAAGGGGGTCAGCTCTTCAACCACATACAGCTTCTCGACCTGGGCGGCAAATTTCCTGATGCGCTTTTCCGGCAGGGGATAGCTCATGCCAAGCTTCAAAAAGGAGGCATGCGGCAGCACTTCGCGGGCATACTGGTAGGCGACACCTCCGGTAATGATGCCGATCGAAGTGTCATTGATCTGGCTGCTGTTCCATATGGTGGTCTCTGAAATTTCGTCCCTGATCGTTTCGGTCCGCTTATTGATTAACGCCCGCCGCTTGCGGCTGTAGGCCGGTATCATCACATATTTTTGCGGATCTCTGGCAAAAGGCTTGCGGTGGAGGTCTGCCCTGAAATCCTCCTCCACCCAGGTCAGGGATTTGGAATGGGAAATCCGGGTAGTGAGACGCAGCAGGACAGGGGTGTCAAAACTCTCGCTGATCACCATGCCAAACCCGACCATCTCCTTGGCCTCATGGCTGTCCGCAGGCTCAAGAAGGGGAATCTGGGCAAATTTGGCGAAAAAGCGGTTATCCTGCTCGTTCTGCGAGCTGTGCATCCCCGGATCATCAGCCGTGATGATAACCAGCCCGCCATTCACTCCCGTGTAAGCCAAAGTCATCAGGGGATCGGCAGCCACATTCAACCCTACATGCTTCATGGTCACCAGGGTTCTGGCCCCGGCCAGACTCGCTCCGATGCCCATCTCCAGAGCCACTTTTTCATTTGGCGACCACTGAGCGTAAATTTCCGGATACTGGACGATATTTTCCAGGATCTCCGTGCTCGGTGTGCCCGGATACCCGACAGCAACCCTTACTCCGAATTCATATGCCCCTCGGGCTACAGCCTCATTTCCTGACAGCAATACTTTCATCGTGTTGACTCCAGACGAGATGGATGAATTATCGGTGGATAGTGGATATTGTACAATCGAACTGCTTCGTATGCTTATCGGCAAATTACCTTGGAAGTGAAGCGGACCAATTTTTATTTTCTGTTTACCCTGTCAATATCAGGCCCTGCCTCAGCTATTAATTTTTTCAAATCATACTTTTTTTCTGCTCTTCTCACCCTGATCTCATGAAGACCAGCCATCATATCATCTACTTCGCCTTTGGAATTGCTAAATTCCCGAGCGATTTCATCGCGTACTTCTACCTGATAAAACTTACTGAAGTAAGCCATCTTCTCGGCCACCTTCCTCCCTTCAAAGCATAGCTGGCTCAACAATCTCTAATTGTTTGTAGCCCAATAGCGCATTCACAGCGTTAACTTCCCTTTTGGTCTTTAGCTTGACCATATGCTCAAAATTCCAGCTAACAAGCACATCAAGGGAATAAACTGTAGCCACTGCTATATGGACTGCATCTTCGATATATTTTGCCGGAATTATCCTTCCCTTTATGTATTCTTCAGTCAATGCTTCTATTTCCTCTCCTCTGCTGGTGAGTCTCTCAAATCCCTTAACCAAATCAAGGAGATGTTTCTTTTTAACTTCATCACCGGTAGCTTCAATCTCCTCAACAACAAGATCTGAAATAAAGATCTCATATTGTTGAAGCTTTTCCCACAAATTCTTTGTTATTTCCTGTCGAATGGGATTTCTACTATCTATATATGCATTGGGCACAGATGTGTCAAAATAGATTTTGAGTTTCCTTGCCATGTAACCTTACTTTCGCATTGCATGAGAAGTAGAGTCATAAAAACCTCTAACCTGCTATATCTCCATTATAGCACCTTATGCGGAGCTGAAGATTATTGCTTAAAGATTTTTTATTGGATATTTTTTATATTTTAAGAGCCCGCCACGCAGCAGGATTCTTGCCTTATTTCCTGATTCGTTTATTTTCCCTCCATTTTTCACTTGCACCCGGAGTTAGGAGAGATAACTCATTATCCTTATCGGCAGGTTCTGCCCAAAATAAGGGACGGGATGGGCTCAAAGCACAAGCCCATCCCGTAATAAGTGCACCAGTTACGACAAATTAGAACTTTATTGACATCTCAAAGCGGCCAAAGAAAGCATCGTCAGTAGAGACCTTATTTCCTGGACCGACATTATGATTACCAGAATCTTCATAATAATTACCGGTTTGGAAATACTGGCCCAGCACATGGGCGGTAACTGCCGGAGTGAACTGATACTCAAGACGAGCCTGAGGGCATATACCGCGCTTCTTACTGACCCCATCCGGCACATTATTGGCTGCCAGATAGAGGAACCCCAGGTTGGCTGTCATCTTGGAGATAGGGGTAAGTTTAAGATCGGCTTCGTAAATCCTATGGTTTGTCCAAGTTCCCTCATCATAGTCAAGCTTGGTAAGGCTGGCAAGCATATCGCCATATCCATACTTGGGGAATTCGCTGTAGAATCCGTCCCAGGCTTCATAGTCGTCAGTGTTCTCGTTATCACCGGAGGTATAATATGCTCCTAATTTAATTGTGGGTTGAGTAGGAACAGGTATGGCATAAGTCAGGGTGGCAAGTCCGCCAATGGCATCCCGATCCATATCGCCCTCTTCACGGGCACCTGTTGGATCGAATCCTTTCCAATCGACTGATCCAAACTCTTTCGTCACTTCGGCTGCATAGGTAAGGTTTTCAATAATCTTTCCGCTCGCCCGGACACCGACGGCAGTAGTGGAAGAATCGACATCGATGTCAGGAGTAGTAGCATCGAAATCTTGGTCTAACTTATAGGCTCTTCTCTCCCGCTGAAGGACATAAACATCAAATGCCTGACCAGGCACCATCTTAAGAGTGGTATACAGACCGTAGAGATCCTCATCATCATTGATGTTGTATTGCCCCTCATCAGGCTTGGCAGTGAATAAATCCACACCGATAACGCTCAGATCGAGGGAAAGCTTGACAGCATCGAAATAAATGGTCCGGGAGCCATCAACAGGTGTCCCCTCATAGACCAGGAACCCCTCTCCATAGGTCAGATCCTGGCGACCGATCTTAAGGTTTAGCGGCGACCCCAAAAATTTCTTGGCTTCGATATAGGAATTATCGATGATGAGGTGATTGGTCCATTCAGGTTTGGGTTTTTTCGCAGCATCTACAGTAGCATCATTATAAGTATAATCCGGGCGACCCCAGCGGGGCTCAACCGCTAACCGGACATAGCCGGTCATGCCTTCCTCAAGCTCTCCTTTTATCCACAGACGGGTCCGATGACGGTAGAATTGCTCGTTATCGTAGGCATTAACTCTTTTCCCAGCAGTACCTGCCTTAGTATTATTCAAGTCATAAATATTTTTCGTAACCTGCCCGCGAATCCGGATATCTCCGCCGTAAGTAACCTTGTTCGCCGCTTCCTCGGCACAGCATACACTCACCAAACCGGTAATCAGGACAATACTTAATAAACCAATCAACGCTTTTTTCATTATTTTCCCCTTATAACCTTATAATATTGAAAAATAAGATTAAATATATTTCACAATCCTGATAGCCTGTTCCTCTCACCCCCTTTTTTCATGGAACTTTCCTTAAACAAGGTGCTCTGCTATTCCTTCTTCGTACTACTTCCTGAAATACCTGCCAGGGCAATCTTTGATTATAGATCTACGCCTGAGCAAAAAAACTATGGAGAACTTACATTGGCTCTTGTTGATAAGCACTATTAAGATTTAATAAATCCTGTGCCGCTGAAGTTGTGACAAGACCATAGAAAAGCCGGGTAGTTTTCTGAATATCCTGACAATTGCGCCACCTTCCATAAATCGGTATCGCATTACAATCTCATTGTTCATTTTCCGTAGTTAATATATATCGAGAGTCCGGGGACATGTCAATATAAAAAATAAACTCAAGAGCATAAAAAAGGCAATTAGCTAAATTCTCCCTCTTGTATGAGCCGTATAATTAGGAATATGTATCATTCCTTAAACTATATCGGTAAAACTGAATCCTGTCTCTCGAAATTAAATTGCATTGTCTTTGCTCATAGGTTACTATACTCCAAATCCCAATCTTGTCTTTTCAGTCCAATTGCGTTATCTTTGCTCATAGCATAGTGTGTATCCTTTCATTTTGTTTATCCAGAATGCTGGATAAATCTAAAACGATTATCCGGGAAGATACACTACCTGCCCTTTCTCTATAAAGGTCGATTCAATTATAAGTAGGAGGTGATTCCCTATGGGAAAAGATAACCTTAGAAATTCCAGATGAAGTTTTAATTTCCCTTAAAGAGACTCCTCTGGAACTTTCGCTGGATATCCGGATGTTGGCTGCGGTTAAATTTTATCAGATGGGCAAGCTATCCTCCGGCAGGGCAGCTCAGCTTGCAGGTATCTCAAGAATAAGCTTTCTTCAATCCCTTGCACGGTATGGTGTACCAATATTCGAGCTTACTCCTGAAGAATTACAACAGGATATTGAGAATGCATAGCATAGTGATTGTTAATACATCACCTCTCTTTTACCTTCATAGGCTGGGCTGTCTTAATGTCCTTGAAAAGTTATATGGTGAAATTATTGTTCCGGCAGCGGTATTAGCTGAACTTGAGGCAGGAGGGCGGACAGGGGGGGATGTTCCTCATGTTGCAGAATACACCTGGATGCAGATGAGGAGAGCAACCATCCCCGCATTCATTAAGATGATCCCTGATCTCGGGCAGGGCGAAGCAGAGATCTTGGCCTTGGGCTGTGAGGAATCCGAACCTTTATTAATCATTGATGATGCTTTGGCACGAAGGATAGCAAAGCTCCAGGCATTCAAGATTACAGGTACTGGCGGTGTGTTATTAAAAGCGAAACAAAAAGGCTATATTGGCGAGCTCAGGCCAATACTTGAACATTTAAAAGAGGCTGGTTTCTACCTGAGTGATAAGTTGATCGCTGAGACATTAAAAATTTCTGGAGAAAGCCAAAAGTAATTTTGAAATCTTTCCCCCTTCAGGCCGGAAGTTCAATTCAACGATAACCGCTTTAAGCATATATGCAATATTGTGCAGTTATTTTAAGCCACAATTGCCCCCATGCCAAGAGCTTTCCATCAAACTGAACCACAGAGCCCGTAAAGGGCATTCCATATGAAATCCGAGAAGAAAGAAGTAATGATGAAGCGATGCTTTTTCAGGCAAAACGATTACAATTAAACCACACGGATGCATTTGCGAACGTGGAGTAAGGAGGCTGGATAATACCATGAAAATCAAAGCCAGCGACGTGATTGTGCCTTTAGATGTCCCCAAGACAATGCGGGGAGAATATACTCAGAATTATCTGACCATTACCCAGGAAAGCGGACGGCTGATACTGTTTGCCGGTGATCAGAAAGTAGAGCACCTCAACAGGGATTTTTTCGGGGAGGGCATCCATCCCCAGGACAGCGATCCGGAGCACCTGTTCAGGATCGCCGGTCAGGGCAGGATCGGGGTTTTTGCCACCCAGCTTGGCCTGATAGCCAGGTACGGGATGGATTATCCCGATGTGTCCTACCTGGTCAAGCTGAATTCCAGAACGGATTTGGTGACGGTCGATATGGACGATCCTTTCAGTCAGCAATGGCTGGATGTCAAACAGGTGGTGGAGTTTCGTGATAACAGCGGGCTCAAGATACCTGCCGTAGGTTATTCGGTGTATCTGGGAAGCATGTATGAGGATGAGATGCTCCATCATGCAGCCCAGGTCGTATATCAAGCCCATCAGCACGGCATGCTTGCCGTTCTGTGGATCTGTCCGCTTGGCCAGGCAATAGAAGACGAAAGGGATTCGCACCTGATTGCCGGGGCTGCGGGTGTGGGGGCATGCCTTGGCAGCGATTTTGTGAGAGTGAACTATCCCCAGACGAATGGTGCCAAACCGCAGGAGATGTTTAAAGAAGCCATTCTGGCCGCTGGACGGACCAGGGTCATTTCTTCGGGAGGGTCGAGCCAGGATGTGGGAGCTTTTCTCGGAAGGATTTACGACCAGATTCACATCAGCGGTGCCGGGGGGATATCGATCGGCAGAAATCTCCACCAGAAGTCCCTCGATGAGGCTGTCAGACTGTGCGAGGCCATCCATGCCGTAGTTATCGAGGGAGCTATGGTCGAAGATGCTTTACAGCGCATGTGGACATCGTCCAGGGAACGATAATGGAGAGCATCTTCAAAGCCTGCGATATCCGGGGCTCATATCCGGATACTCAGGTTCAGAGGTTCATCACTCCTCTTCCCCGCAGTTCGAAATTCAGGGTCACCTCAAACCAGATCGAGGACTCCTGGATGCCGCTGGGGAAAGGGGGGAAAGGGTTCCCATTTTTGACCGCGGCAATGGCTGCTTCATCCAGGAGGGCAATTCTGGAGCTTCGGGTTATCTGAATCTGCTCTACCTGTCCATCGCGGTGAAGCAAAAATCTGATGCTGACATTTCCCTCCCATCCTTTTCTGGCAGCCAGTGAAGGGAATCGCTTGCGGCTGTCGATGTGCCGGTGAATAATGCTCTGATAGGCTATGGTCTGATCAGGCTGCTCGTAAGCAGTCCTGGTCTGGAGCGGGATTTGGGGAAGCGAAACGGGTTTGATCTGGCCAAGTGCAATCCCGCCTCCAGTGCCGTACGAGGGACCTCCCACGCCGCTGGCAGAGCGCTCCGCCGAATCATCAGCCACCGGCACGTACAGTTTTTCCACTGCCCCGCACGGTGCTGCCGCTGAGCTGGCGATCGGATGAACCGGGGCCGGTGAATAAACAGGGTTTGCACAGGGAGCCGGAAACCTGCTGGCGACTTTTGCGTTCTGGAACTGAGGCATTGCCCTGGGGCGCAGGTACGGACGGGGGATATTCCGTGCCGGTTGTTGACTGTCCTCATTTGAGGGCAGGTCTTTCAGGTCCACCTCGATCAGTAACTCGGAGGAATGGGAACGGACCAGAGGCCCCGAAGCCAGGAGAATACCGGTATGCAATATAAATGATAAAAGTAAAGAATAGGTTATTGCTCGGTTTTGTGCTCTTCTCTTTGCCATACCTCAGTAATCCTTCTTTCAATGCTCATGCAAAAGCCCCGGGTCAAAAATCCCTGTCCGTGGCGATACAAAGCCGTTCCGCTCCTGCTTTTTTGGCGATATCCATAACTTTTACCGCCCTGTTCAACACAATCTCCCGGTCCGCTTTAACGATGACCAGTCTATTCCGGCTGGCGGCAAGCATGGTCCGCAGCCGGTTATGGAGCTGGCTTTCGTTTAACTCCTGCTGCTGGACAAATATCCTTCCTTCTTTGGAGATGAAAACCGTGATTTCCTCCTGGACCTGGGCAGCAGTTGACTGTGCCTGGGGGAGTTTCACCTGGATACCTTCCGTGGTAATGAAATTAGTGGTCAGCAGAAAGAAAATTAAAAGCTGAAAGACAATGTCAATCATGGGGGTCATATTCATGGAGGCGTCAAGCCTCCGTCGATAGCTCATGTCAATCATAATTTTATTCCATTTTCCATGGTGGTCTTTGGCTCTGTCTGTGCTCTTTCAGACAATATGCTTTTCATGCAGGACTTCCAGAAGCTCAACCGATGAGTCCTGCATTTCATGGCCGAAATTTTCCACTTTTCCGACCAGGTAGTTATAGGCCACCACAGTGGGCAGGGCCACGGCCAGGCCAAAGGCGGTTGTCAGCAGGGCTTCCCAGATACCTCCGGCCAGTACGCTGGCATTGACCTTTCCGCCCAACTGCTGGATAACCATAAAGGCCTTGATCATTCCAGTCACGGTGCCGAAGAGCCCCAGCAGGGGGGCAATGTTGGCTATGGTGGCCAGGGTGGGCATGTAGCGGTCAAGCTCACGAAGTTCCTGCTGACCGGCATGGGAGATGGCCTTTTCGATCTCCGACAGATTTTTGCAGCATCCGCTGAAATGGGATTTTTCAATACCCGTGGCCAGGACATTCCCGATAGGCCCTTTGGCCTGTTTACACTCGCTCAGGGCCTCATCAATCTTTCCTTCCTTGATCAGCTCTTTGATTCTGTCCAGAAAGAGTGGATCCTTGAGCCGTGCCCCGTGGAAACGGTACAGCCTCTCGCAGATTACAGCTACGGAAACCAGCGAGCAGAGTAAAATCGGAATCATCAACGGGCCGCCTTTCACCAGGTAATCAATCATAATTCCTTCTCCTTACCTCAAGGTCATTTTATTGGGTGATCCGCTCAACCTTATCTGCCACTCCATCATGATTCATATCCCGCTTGCGGCAGATAACAGCTTCAGCCTGATCGTAGTATTCCCAGAAGTCAGCCTTCCCGTCATGGTCGGTATCCTCTTCGGTGTGCTCCAGTTTTCCAGCCCCGTAGTACAGCCAAAGATCAGCCCGGCCATTCCGGTTCTGATCCTTTTCCCCCCTGACCGGCTGCTCCTGATCGTCATAGTACCAGGTAAGCTCAAAGCTGCCATTGTGGTCCTCATCCAGCTTGCTTTGGACCATCTTCCCGGCCGGGGAGTATATCTCGACCGTGTCCATACGGCCATTGAGGTTGGTATCCAGTTCTTTGCGCTTGACCGTCTTGCCCTGATAGTGCCACCAGATGTCGGGCTTTCCATCCCCGGTGGAGTCCTGCTCTTTCCGGATAAGCTCACCGGCCTGGTAATAATCCCAGGTATCCGCTTTCCCATCGGCATTGCTGTCCTGCCATGCCTTATGGATCTTGCCCTTCTCATACTCCGTCCAAAGATCCGGGGTACCGTCAAAATTTGAATCCTGGCGGCTTTTTTTCGGAAGCTCGGTTTCATCCAGCTCCACCCAGAGGTCGATTTTGCCATCTCCATTGCCATCTTCCTCCTGATCGACCGCTTTGCCGTTCCGGTAATGGAGCCACAGGTTGATCTTGCCGTCATCGCTGGTGTCGATCTCCCTTTTCTGGATGACCCCTTTGGCAAAGGTGGTGAAGCAGTCCATATGCCCGTCCCGGTTCTGATCCATGATGCTCCGCTCGACCAGGCCATCTGCAGTAAAGAAAATTTCGAGGTCAATCTTTCCATCCCTGTTTTCATCCTGAGTCTGCCGCCGGAGCTGCTGCTTTTCGTAATACGATATCCGGTCAAAGACCGAATCCCTGTCCGTATCCTCCTCCATCCGCAGGATTTGTCCCTGCTGGAAAATGCTTCGGTGATCCGCCCTGCCGTCAAAGTCGGCATCCTGCTCACTCCTGGCCAGTTTTTCCTCATCATCGAAGAAAAGCCAGACATCCGTCTTTCCATCCTCGTTCTTGTCCTGCTCCTGCCGCACCAGTTTCCCCTGCTGGAAGAAATCTTCGATATCCATGCGGCCATTCTTGCTTTCATCCCGCTTCTGGTGCTCGATCACGCCCTTTTTATACTCGGCGATCATATCGACCTGGCCGTCGAAGTCACGGTCCTTGCGGCTTTCCCTGATTTCGCCGCTGGCATCGAAGAATATCCAGTTATCTTTCTTTCCGTCCTCGTTCTGGTCGCGCTCCTGCCGCTCCTGCTTTCCATCCTGGTAATAATCCCAGGTGTCCATTTTGCCGTTGGCGTCCGTATCCCGCTCAGCTTCGACGAATTCCCCGTTCCGGTACCGTTTGATCAGATCAACATGGCCGTTCAAGTCACGGTCGTACTTTTCCACTTTTGGCTTTTCATGCTCATCGTATTCAACCCAAAGGTCCGCTTTCCCATCTTTGTTGCTATCCCTGCTGGTGGCGGCCACTTTTTCGTTCTTTCCCAGTTGAACCCAGAGGTCAACGATACCGTTGGCATCCTGGTCCTGCTCCTGCCTTGCCCTGATTCCCTGCTCAAAATAGTCCCAGGTATCTTTTTTCCCATCAAAATTGGTATCCCGGATCATGGTCAGTATCTTCCCTGACTGGTAGGTCTGCCAGGTATCGATCCTGCCATCGAAATTATCATCAATCTCGACTCTTTGCAGATTCCCCTGCTCGCTGTAATAGCCCCAGAGGTCAGGCTTCCCATCGTTATTCTTGTCTTCAGTGTGGGGTTTGGCCAGCAGCACGGCGGGATGCAGAAGAATAATCAGCCCAAAGGCCATAAGCCAGGCAAGAGCACGCATTTTTTTCATCTTTCTTAATTCTCCCGAAAGTCGAAACTTACGCTGTCCTGGAAATAAAAAAGCCATGAATCTTCTCTCCGGCCTTTTCTTGCCGGAAGAAGCCTTCATGGCTTCAGCTTTTTTCTCGTTTTGTACGGCAGCCACCCATTTTTTCACCCCAGGTGAGCTGCCGGGAAATCAGACCAGCTTTTTATAAGCGGTAATTTATTGCCAGACGGTGCTTTTCCCGACCATCAAGGTTGTAATGTAATCTTCCTGATTACAGACAATGACCAATACCAGAGATAAATTATGTTTTAACAATACCAGGAGACAGCCATTTTGTCAAGACCAGTTTTTTTAGTGGTCAGTGATCAGTGATCAGTGGTCAGAAAAAAAGAAAGTCTTTATTCTGGCTCCTGGCTCCTGATTAAAATTTTATGATTTTCTTGAGAGCAATAAACAAAATAATATGGTATACTATTTCTGGTTAATAGAATAAAAAAGGGGGGGATACTATGGCGGGCATCAGAAAAAAGGCAGGTCTCTTGCTTGGTATGATTCTTGGCATGATTTTCCTTTTCGGCGTCTCTTCTGCACTGGCGGCTTTTCCGCCTGTCCAGCCGGCACAGGGGCCGGGAGGTGCGGACTACATTCATGGCAGGGTTATCAAAACGGTCCAGGGCTCCGGCGACCAGGCATATTATCTCTTCGAGCCGGATGAGCCAAGGCCGGATACTGCACCTTTGATTGTCTTTCTCCACGGCTGGGGAGGAACCAATCCGGACTATTACCATACCTGGATCGAACATCTGGTGAAGAAAGGTAATATCGTTGTCTTTCCGGTCTATCAATCCTGGGGTTCCCTGCTGAGCAGCAACAGGTACAACTCCAATTGCCTTGAGGCGATCACGGCGGCAATCAGGATGTTGCAGAGCGGGGACCATGTCAGGCCAGACCTTGACCGTCTGGCCATTGTCGGGCATTCGGTTGGAGGAATCCTGGCCCTCAACATTGCAGTCCTGGCCCAACAGTCCGGATTACCTGTTCCCAAGGCGATTATGTCGGTTGAGCCCAAACGGGCTCCGATGCTCTCCCTGGAGGATGTATCCGCTATTTCCTCCCGCACCCTGCTTCTGGTGGTCACAGGCGACCAGGATGGCCTCTCGTCCGATGATGCAGCCAGGATTTTCCGCAACACGAGCCAGATACCGCTGAAGAATAAGGATTTTGTAACCCTGGTTTCCGATGATTACGGGGATCCTCCCCTGATTGCCGATCATCTGGCCCCGGTCAGCAACGCTGCCGGCGGCAGAATCTTGCTGGGCATTGTCGGCACGGCCTGCACCGATGCCCTCGACTATTACGGCACCTGGAAGCTGTTCGATGCTCTTACCGATGCCGCTTTCTTCGGAAAGAACCGGGAATATGCCCTGGGAAATACCGTCCAGCAGCGGTACATGGGAAGGTGGAGTGACGGCAGGCCGGTAAAGGAATTGATTATTACCGATCATCCCCAGCCAAGATCACGGAACGGGTTGAGACAGCTTATTCCACGGTTAAGGTCCCGGGAGCGACAAAGTGCGGAGACTGGACATCGGGGTGGCTCCTGAGAAAGCGCTGGATATTCAGGAGATCATCCAGGTTCAGGCAGCGGTGGGACGGAGGTTTGCGGTCCAGGTACGAACCGAGCCGGACATCGTGCTCGAAAACCCTGCAGGCCGCTGGTACTTTCCAGACCGGTAATCCGCAGTATTCGAACAGTGCCTTGACCACCTCGTGAGGTCTGGCTATCAAATCCTCGTAGCGCAGGCCGATCATGGGAACACCCCGCCGGTAGAGGTCCAGGTAGCGGTGCATGACCGACAGCCACATAATGAGGGCAATGCCCACACTGCCGAGATCTTTATAGGCCCTGGATGGGTAATCCTGAATGAGTGGAATAAGGCGGCTCATCGATTTCTTCCTCCGGGCGATGAACAACCGGAGCCAGAATCTGGCAAGGTGCGATTGCTGTGCCGCCCGGAATGTCCTGCCCCAAAATCCCTGATCACCGAAGGCGCGGATCAGGGACTCAATCACATCCTCTGCATTCCGGTAGAGGAATATGTTCCGTGCCTGGGGAAAGATGCCGTGCATGAGGTCTCCAAGCTCGATGCCGAAACTGCGGAACTTGATCGCCAGATTGGGCTTGCGTCCGCCTGCGCCAGGCTTGCCGAGAATGCGGGTGCAATCACGGAGCAGCCTGGAAAGCTCAGAATCGCGGCTCCCATCAGGATTTCGCAGGCCAACCACCTGAGTAAAAATATCCGGCTCGGACAGACTGACAACTCCAGGCACCTGATTGAACACCCTGCTGAGCAGCGTGGAGCCGCAACGCCCTACCGAATAGATAAGAATAAGGTTGTCAAACGGGTCGCCCATCGCCCTGGCCAGTGAGTGTATATCCTCATAGGACACGGCAACCAGCCGGATGGCGTGCTGAAACTGAGCCTGATAATAAAAGGGTGCTTTGGAAAGGTCAATGCCGGGTGATGTTTCAACGAAAATCACCCGCTTTCCTGGATCATCCAGACAATACGGGCTGATGTCAGGATTGCTGATAATAACTCCAGGGTCAATGCTCTCCCCCTCCTGGCAGCGAAAGTTGCTGAACCGGGCCCAGCTTTCCGGAGGAAGAGAAAGCTTTCGCTTAATATGCAAAACCTTTGCGCTCATGGATGTATAAATTTATCTGGTTATTTGCCTGTTGCTTATCTGACTGCATGAGGATACGGTAACTTCAACCAGCATCATTTACGACTGATGATTTTCTTTCGGTTTATCTTGCTATTTCTCATGACCCTGAAAGCAGGGAAACTGATAAAAAGGCTGGCAATTATCGAAATATTTTTCAACCGAGAGCCCGTTCAGACAGCATTATTCACAAAATCCCAGAATGCCTGAGCTGGCGGAGAGAGGGTTTTCGCCAGGAGGTGCACCAGATAGAAATTCCGGGTGAGCCGGACATCGGACAGAGGGACGGATTTAACCATATTGGCCCTGGTCTCGAAGGCAAGGGCGGCCTTGGGGATAAACGAAATGCCAAGACCGGCAATCACGGCCCGCTTCACCGCCTCGATGCTGCCCAGCTCAGCCACAATCTGAAGCTCGCCGCGAGAAAGGTTTATCCGGGACAACTCGTTTTCGAAAAGACGTCTGGTCCCCGATCCCTCCTCTCTCAGAATGAGGGGAAACTCCATCACCTGCGCCAGCGTGATCTTTGGCGGCATTTGAGGAAAATGGGCAGGAGAATAGGTGAGCAGAAGCTCGTCAGTACCCATAATGCAGGAGGTAAACTGCTCTTCATCGGGTGTACTGCCGACAGCCCCAAGCTCTATTCTCCCCAGGCAGATATCGTGGAAAATACTGCCCGTATTTCCCGAGGCCATATGAACGGTGACCTTTGGGTAAGTCTTGAGAAACCTGACAATTATTTCCGGCAGGATATAGGAGGCCGGAATCGTGCTTGCACCAAGGCCGATTGTTCCCTCGATCCTGCCCAGAAAATTGTTGACCGCACACATGGCTTCCTTCCGGGAAGCGATGACCTTCAATCCCTGCCGGTACAGGACTTCGCCCACCGGGGTAAGATGGACCCGGCCTTTGCGGCGGTCGAAAACCTGAGCCCCGATTTCGGATTCGACCGTCTTGATATGGGTGCTGACCGTGGACTGGCTGATGCCAAGAGTCTGCGCAGCTTCCGAGAAGCTCCCCAGCTCGGCACAGGTGCAGAAAACCTCCAGATGATGGATATCGATATTCATAGAGAACTATCCTTTCTTATCTCCTTATTGTGTACTTTACTGGATATTATTATTATACGATAGCTCGACTACCGTGTCAGCAATTCTCTTCACCTGATCCAGGTAATGGGAAACCGTCAGGATGGTGCAATGTTCTTTAATGTTCAGCAAAAGCTCCTCAATGACAGCTCCGGCTTTGCTATCCAAAGATGAAGTGGGTTCATCGAGGAGCAGGATTTCCGGTTCCAGAACCAGTGCCCGGGCAATACAAAGGCGTTGCTGCTGCCCGCCGGATAGAGCAAGTGCACTGTCTGCCAGCCGGTTTTTAACTTCCTCCCACAGATGGGCATTCTTCAGAGCCTGTTCAACCTTGTGACCGATGAGACTTTTGTCTTTTATTCCAGCCAGTTTTAAGGGAAAGGCGACATTTTTATAAATGCTCATCAGCAAAGGATTGGGCACCTGAAAGACCATGCCGACCGTCCGCCGTAATTGCGGCAGGGGATAGGACCGGCTATAAATATCATGGAAATTCCCATTAAATTTAATTTCTACCATCCCCTTCATTTTAGCCCCTGGTATGCCTTCCCACAATCGATTGAGGGTCATCAGAAAGGTCGATTTACCGACCCCTGAAGGACCGATGATGGCAGTGATGGAATTTTCGATAAACTGGACTGTAATATCGCGAAGGACATAGTGATCATGGTATGAAAAATAGAGATGCGCAGTTTTTATCTTTACCGTCTTCTCATCCATAGGGCTCAGACGCGATAGAGGATTTGATAGGCCAACTGCCTTTTGATGACAAAGGCAAGCAGAAAGAGAACAATGCAAATAGTCAGGAGAATGAGCGAAGCTCCATATCCGGTCAAAAGTTCCCGGGTGTTTGAATATTCGGAGGAGATGTAATAGATGTAAAATGGGAGCGCTTCATAGGGTGAAAGCAAAGACCTGGGCAATCCGGCTGTAGCCACGACGCCGGTGAGCATGATCACGGCTGTGTCTTCTGCACAACGGCCGATGGCCAGGACAAGGCCGCTCAGGATGCCTGAGAGCGATTGAGGAATGAGGACATAAAAGATGTTCTGAAGCTTTGTGCCCCCCAGAGCCAGGGCTGTAAGGCGTGTCTTTAAAGGCAGGCTTTCCAGAGAAACCTGAGTTGCGCGAATGATATATGGCAAGACCAAAAAAGAGAGGGATAGACTGGAGATCAAAAGGGAGGGATAGATGCGCTCGGAGTAGTGTTTATGCAGGAAAACAGCCAGGGCAAATCCTGAGAGACCAATCACGATCGAAGGAATGCTGGCCAGAATATCGAAAAAGAGATTGAAAAAGGTTTTTGTTTTACCCTGAGCATACTCCGCCAGGTAGATGCCGCAAGCCAGTCCCACCGGAGCCGCCCAACTGACAGATAAGACTACGAGACAGATGGTCCCTGCCATAGCCGGAAACAGGCCGTGAAAGACCTGTTTCCGGAAAATGAGCGCTTCGAGAGGCCTGGTTTCACCAAAGACAAGCTGCATATTTACCGTGCCAATACCTTTGAAAATCAGATAACCGATAATATACGAAATAACGCTTACCAGAGTTATTCCACATATCCACGAAAAGACTACCACCAGCTTCTCTCCTGCCCGGTTCACCTTTTTTCTCTCCCATCCCCTGATCCTGACAACGACCGGGCTCCCAAAACAAGAATGGTCGTAAACAGATAAAGCACTATACCACAGGCAAAGATGGATTTAAATTCCAGACTTTCATAATCAGCGGCGAACACCAGGGCGATGTGAGATGTCAAAGTTCTGGCTGAATCCAGAACCGAGCCGGGAATCTGAATTGCATTTCCGGCAAGCATCAAGGCAATAAGGGTATCGCCGAGAGATCGCCCCAGGGCAAGAATGAACCCGGTCAGGACACCCCTAAAGGCGCAGGGCAGGATGACATACAGAAATTTTTGCACTTCGGTTGCGCCTAAAGCGTCAGCAGCATCACGGTAGGATTTTGGCACATGATCAAAGCTATCGGTGAAAAACAGGATCATGGTCGGAGAAATAAGGACCGCCAGCATCAATGAAGCGGAGAGGATGCACATTCCTGAACCGCTCTGGAACATTTCCCTGATTCTGGGAACCAGAAGGAACACGCCTACAAACCCATACACAACCGTGGGTATGCCTGTCATAAGCTGAACCGCTTTTCGCAGGAACCGGCTGAATATTGCGGGACCAAGAACACTGATCAGTGCGGAACACCCCAAACTCAGCGGAAAAGCGAAGACCAGGCTCAAACCGGCAATAGTCAGCGTGCCCGCGATCATGGGATAAATACCGTATGAACCGGAAGCGGGTTCCCACGGCTGAGCCAGGAGGTCAAAAAAATGTCCCCCTCTGATGAGAGGGAGACCCAGGAACACCATGAATCCCAAAATGATAATAGTTAGAGAAACACTGACCACTGCCGAGAGGAGAAACAGTTTCTCGGCGATCTTTTCACGGATGGTAACCATGTGAATGGGCTGTAATCATTTGACCGGGATAAAGCCATTGCTTTCAACGATCTTCTGACCTTCGGGCGTGAAAAGATAATCGATGAACTTTTTCGTCAGACCTGAAGGCTGGCCTTTGGTATTGCTGTACAACCCTCGACTGACGGTGTACTTGCCCTGTTTTACGTTATCCAGAGTTGGCAATACCCCATCGAAAGCTACCGGGGCCACCGTCTCATCGATATGGCCCACAGAGACATAGCCTATGCCATAAGGATCCTTTGCTATGGCTGATTTCATTGCTCCGTTGGAGGCGACAAAATTGGCTTTGGGAGTGATCGCCCCCTTGTCGAGGGCCTTTTCCCAGAAGACTTCACGGGTACCGCTTGCCTCGTCTCTTGTATAGACATTAATTCCCTTATCTGCTCCGCCAAGGAGTTTCCAGTTGTCGATCTTCCCTGAGAAGATATCAATAACCTGAGCTTTGGTCAGCTTTTTCACTTTGTTATCCGGATGATTAATGATACCTACACCGTCAATGGCCCACTGGAATATCGTGAGATTATACCTGGTAATTTCCTCATCGGTGGGTTTGCGTCCGGAATTCCCTATCTGGACCAGACCTTCCCCTACCTGCTTGATTCCAACCCCCGAACCACCACCGGCAATGGTTATCTGAATATCCGGATTGACCTCCATAATCTTTTTGGCCGCCTCCTGCATCACCGGAATATGAGCTGTACCTCCGGCTATTTTCAAGGTTCCCTTTTCATCCCTGAAGGAGTCCAGTTCTCCAGCCTGTAAACTCATACCTGCGCCAATGATTAAACAAATCGTCATCGACAATGCAATCAGAATATACTTTCGCTTCATGACACTCTCTCCTTACCTGATGGTGATAATCGTAGAACTGGCAATACCAGTTTTAACTGTTATTTCTCATATAAGACTTCAGGACCTTGATGGCAATATCGATCTCCCGCTCGGTGTTAAAGTAGGAGAGGGAGAACCGGACCGTGCCGTGGGGAAAGGTGCCCAGGGTCTGGTGCGCCAGAGGCGCGCAGTGCAGGCCCGGCCTGGTGCATATTTCCCACTCGCGGTCAAGGTAATGGGAAACCTCGGAAGCCATTGCCCCTTTCAGATTGAACGATACTACAGCCACCCGGTCGGCTTCGGGAGCATAAACCTGAGCTTCATCGATTTGCTTCAGCTTATCGAGCAGATAGTGTGTCAACTGATGCTCCCGGTCGATGATCTGCTCAAGCCCTTCGGCCAAAATGAATTCAATGCCGGCTGCAAGACCCGCGAATCCCGGAGTATTGACTGTCCCGGCCTCGAATTTATCCGGTGGAAAGTCCGGCTGGACGGTCTTTTCCGACAGGCTGCCGGTGCCGCCGCACAGAAAAGGCTCCAAGGTATCAGTATCCCTGATGATCAGAGCCCCGGTTCCCTGCGGTCCGAAAAGATGCTTATGCCCGGTTATGGCCAGAAAATCGAATGGGGTCCTGGCCAGATCGATCTGTATTGCCCCGGCACCCTGGGCAGCATCGACCAGAAGCTTCACCCCCCTGGACCGGCTTACCTGGTATATCCCATCCAGGTCAAGCTTTGTGCCGCATACATTGGAAGCGGCGGTAACCGCAATGAGCCTGGTGTCAGCACTGATGGCTGCTTCGATCTTTTCCGCAGATACCAGGCCGTTTCTGTCTCCCTCGACAATGGTGAGCCTGATCAGGCCCTTGTCTTTCAGGCGGTTGAGCGGCCTCAGAACGGAATTATGCTCCATCGAGGTGGCTATCGCCTCACCCCCTCCCGATGCCAGCGTCCCGTAAATAGCCAGATTCAATGCCTCGGTCGCATTTTTGGTCAGGATGATTTTTTCCGTTTCGGGAAAGTTGAAAAGCTCACCAATGGCCTCACGTGCCCGATAGATAATCTCGGCAGCCCTGATGGACAGAGAATGCGAAGACCTGCCCGGATTGGCATTGGCATGCTTCAGACAATCGACCATAGCCTCGATCACTGATGGAGGCTTGGTGCCCGAAGTGGCTGCATGGTCAAAATAAATCATGGCTGGTTCTCTGTTTGTGTTCTTTGCTGAAAGTGGGTACCTAAATCGTAATCACTTTGGCTGATTTGAGCAAAGTTTCGGAAATATCGTACATGTTGGAAATCCTGCCAGCGCCAAGCTCCTGGGTGAGATTGAAGTAATTCAGGCAGGTTCCGCAGACCAGAAGCTCAATCCCTTTCTCTTCAAGCTCCTGCAGGCAGGACAGGGTCGGGGCTCCTTTAACCGCCAGTTTCACTCCGCTGTTCATGAAACAGATGGTTTTCGGCTGGACGGACAGATCCCGGAGAGTAGCGACAAACGCATCGAGAAGGTTCATGCCCAGCTCATCACTGCCGGACCCGATCCGGTCCCTGGTGATAAAAACCGCCGTCCCGGTTCCGGAAGGATGATCGGTGCAGGAGTAATCTTCAGGCGCAAGCTCCACGGCTGACAGAGCGGTTTCCCGGCCAGCAGCCGGACTCTTTTGATCAGAGCCGCCCCTGGTATAAATGTGAAATTCGTTCCCTCGCTCTTCCACCCGGTCAATTTCAACCCCATTGCGCGTAAGAAACCGGGTGACATTCTCCTTCGAGGCCGCGCTGCTGACCATCACCACAAGAGGCTGACCAGCCGCCTGCTCGAAAGCTTCCTTTGTTTTCACTACTGGTTTGGGACAATCCAAACCCCGTGCATCAACCGTTATAGCCATGCGAAATCTCCTTATGTTCCTGCTGACTCCCAGCTCCTGACTTCTGACTACTCTTCACTGGCCACTGATCACTGGCCACTGGTCACTCTCTCCTGACTCCTGGCTTCTGGCTTCTGGCTCCCGACTCCTGACTCCTGACTCCTGCTTTAAAGCATACACTGCCGCACCAAGCGCGCCGATAATCTGGGGATTTTCCGGCACAATCAGGTTTCCTCCCAGCCGATCCTCCAGAAGTTTTACCAGACAGGGATTCAGGGCTCCGCCACCGGCAAAGAGTATTGGCCGCCTGCGGCCAAGCCGGTTGATCATGGTCTCTATCCGCTCGACTACGGATTGATGAACCCCCAGGGCAATGCTTTGAGGGTCTTCGCCTTTAGCCAGCAGTGAAATCACTTCAGATTCAGCAAAAACCGTGCACATGCTGGTAACCTTGATCAAACCGCCAGCCGTAAGAGCGAAAGCTCCAAACTGGCCGATGTCAATCTCGAACGAATGAGCCATGATCTCCAGAAACCGGCCGGTTCCGGCAGCACAGCGGTCATTGATGCCGAAATTGTCAAAGGAACCATTCCCGTCCAGAGCAATGACCTTGGTGTCCTGCCCCCCGATATCGATCACCATCCGGACATCCGGGTACAGGTAATGCGCACCCAGGGCAAAGGCTTTGATCTCGGTTATGGTCTGATCAGCCAGGTCTTTCCGGGCAAGATGCCGTCCATATCCTGTGGCCACAATGCCGGGCCGCCCGGCCGCTTTCATAATGCCTTCTTTTTCCAGGGCGCGGCGAAGCTTTTCCAGAGGATGAACACCGCCATCCATAACCTGAAAGGCAACCAGGCCACTCTGGTTCAAAATTACATACTTGGCCGTCCGGGAACCAAGATCAATGCCTATGGAAGTCATACACTGTGGCATTGTATCATATCTTATCTTACGGTTTAATCCGCTCCAGAAATGCCTCGATCCTTGTCTGAATCTGCCCCGCGTCTTCGGCGGTGTAGTCAGTCTCGATCTTCAGGACCGGAAAGCCTGCCTCTTTCAGCGCCTTTTCAACCCTGGCGTACTCCACGTTATAGGTATGGCAGAACTGAAGGGTGTTATAGATCACGCCATCGGCATGATACTCCTGAGCATACTGGATTATCTGTTCGGTTCGCTCATGGTTCGGAGTAAAACAGGAGCAGTTTATCGACAGGTATCTCTGAGCCAGAGCATCCAGTTGGGCATTCAAATCCGCCGCCGACTCATCGACCAGGGTTTCGAAATAGCGGGTCCCCGTGCAGGCTTCCTCGACCACTACCGCTGCCCCCAGGCTTTCGATGATATGATGCAGTTTCCAGTTGGGCACCACACTCGGACAGCCGGAAAGCATAATGCGGGGGGCATCCTTGGCAAACGGGCTGATGCCTTGTGCAATCCGGCCGGTCAGCTCTCCGGTCAGTTTATCCACCGAAGCGGTAAACCGGGCAACATCATCGTAAAACGCAACCTGTGAAATCAGCAGGGCATCTTTTCCACTGATGGGTGAGGGCTGACACTTTCGGGTTTCATACAGCCTGGCCAGGGCCCTCCTTTTATTGTTCATGAGCTCGATGGCTTTTTTCACCGCATCAAAGCTGATTTTCGTCCTTCCCGCCTCCTCCAGCATTTTCACCAGCCTGTCAAGCTCTGCGCGATATACTCCCCGGCCTGCATCATCCTTCCTGTGGGGGACCTGCACGACCCTGGTGGGAACGAAATCGTTTAAAATTTCCCAGGCTTTCTTTTTGCCGTCGCAGGTGGTTTCTCCGAGCAGAAAGTCAGCGGATTCAAAATAGGGGCAGATTTTCGCCAGCTTAAACCCGACCGATGACTTTATCAGCGGGCAGATGTTTCTCGGCAGGTATTCTTCCGCCTTGGAGATGGTGAGGTCCGCCCCGCCGCACAGGCCGATCGGAAGACCTCCAGCCGCAAGGATCAACTCATCGGGGATGAAAAGACAAAAAGCTCCGGCAATGAATCCTCCCCTGGCCTTGTGCTCCAGGAGCTCCCTGATACGAAGACCATGAACCTCGCTCAGGACAAAGTCAAAATACTCCATAGCTTCGGGCCGGTTATCCTGCTTCAGGTAAATGTCAGAATAGACCTGCCCAAGAACGTTCAGAAGGTTGCAATGCGGATCAAGATCAATATTCAGGCTTCTCCACATATCGTCGTAATTACTCATTATCTGCCCTCGTTACATTAGATGAATTTGAATTTCTTCTTCTTTTCCGCCTCATCATCCCTCTCCCACCGAAAAATCTGATCGATCTCCACCTGGCTGTCGGTGAGGATTTTTTCAATCTCTTCCCTTTCCGGCCAGGGCACCTTGCAGCAAAAACCGCAGTTGGAGCTGAATTCCCTCGGCACCGGGATCATTTCCGGTTTTCTGCCGCTCTTGTCAAGCACCCGTTTGGCCTTCAGGGCAAAATGGGTGGTGTGAAAGGTGATGATTGCATAGACTGCCATATACAAGCCTCGGAATGAGGAAAAATCAAAGCTGCACCAGGATATTGCTAATACTCGATAATACCCAATAGTTTTGGGAAGTCAAGGGCATTATTGAAGAAATCTATAATGCCTATAGATGTATTCAATATCACGGTGGTGCTTATTTCCGTTCCGCGGCAGAATCGCCGGTGATGGATAGAACTACAGAGATAACCACCTCCGGTGTGGTTTTACTGTCTGTTTTAACAACTACCTGACCACTCGTAAGGGAGCTGTTGTCCATTGCTTTTGCTGACACAATAATCGTCAGGGATTCGTTCGGTTTGAGACTTGCCGGCAGTTTGGTCTGCTCCGATGCTGCTTTGGCTGTAACAGCAGCGGCAGGAGTGGTTTCAATCGATAAAATCGACATGCTCTCCTGGCCGATATTCTTCAGCACAACCTCCTGAGTGGCATCCTGGTCCTTTGCTGCCCGGTTGAAATAAACATTGGCAGGAGTGGCTTCCAGATCGACTTTGACTAATGCTTCAATAGTTATTTGCGTAATTGGATTAACCGGGTCATTGGAATGGACATAGATGACTTTCTG
Source organism: bacterium (assembly GCA_040755755.1). Classification (NCBI taxonomy): domain Bacteria; species bacterium. The sequence goes on from JBFLZW010000002.1 coordinate 78,925, forward strand.
TTGTTTCCCCTTGCGATGGGCGGAATTGAAAGTGACTTTAATCTGCCCGGTCTCACCCGGATTGATTGTTTTTTGAGAAAGCACAGCAGCGGTGCATCCGCAGGATGTCTTTACTTGTTCGATGTTCAGCGCCTGGTCTCCGGTATTCTGAAAGGTAAAAACATGGGTAACCGCTTTATTCTGGTAAATTTGCCCAAAATCGAACGAGGCATTGGAGAATGCGATACGGGGGGCGGCTGCGGCAGGTGCCGGACAGAATACGGACAACACTATGGGAAAACTTATCAGGAGGACTGATAAGACTATTAAGGTTCTATTCTTTTTCATGGTTTATCTCTCCTTTACTTTTTGGGCCTTTACTTTTCGGGCCTCTCAGTATCCGAATATCGCCGATCCGCATGGTGAAACCAATGGAATCGAAGTATTCCAGAATCTGAATGGTTTTTATTCGGCCCAGATCCATTACTCTATCACGAAAATCGATAACGGTAAGACTCCCTTCCTTTTGGATATATGCCTTCACCATCTCCCTGAGCTCATGGAGAGGTTGGCTATGGATGATGGTATTTGGTGCGATTCGAATGACAACACTCTGATCTATGAGCATCTTTAATAATCTGTCCACCTCCTCCCCGGCGCAATTGATATTTTGATAAAGTTGACTTATGGGCAGCGGTCTGTAACCGCTGGATAGAAGCGCCCTTTCAATTTCGCTGATAACCTTCTTCTGCCATGAACTGAACGACAGGCTATGATTGGCAAGCCTGATAGCGGGACCGTCGATCGCTATTGTCTGCCTCATCTCAAGGTCCCTGAGCAGGTGATGGAAAAGCCGGCTGTCCATTTCCCCTGCTGTCTTTGACTTGAGCAGTTCTCTCCCCATACCTTTTTCAAGAGGGTTTTGGCTGTGAAAGTCTTTCAGGGCAGCGATAATTTTTTCTTTGATATGTGTTACCTGCCTGGTGGCAATAAAGAATTCCTCATCATCAAGACAGTAAATAACGCCTTCACTCTTTAACCGGGCAAGGATATCGACGAGTTCTGACCGAGTAAGGGCGGTCTTTCGTAACAGTTCACTCTGACTGCAAGGATGGAATTGGTATCGTGAAAGTGTCTCGATGATGAAGTCCCTGAATTTTCCCTGTTCCAGGTGCTCGATCCGAGTGACTCTGCTTTTACCTTCTGAGGCACTGTACCGCCTGGGGTAAGTATCCAGGATAACTCCTCCGCCAATGGTACGGGAAGGGCTGAGAGACCGGATAATATATCTGTCGAATACCCGAGGCGAAGCCTTTTCTTCCAGCCTGAACTGGACAACAGCCATTTCACCGGGTTGAATCTTATCCCTGTCCATGCAGATCACCCTGGCTATAATCTCGGTAGTACCGGTATGGAGGCGTACCCTGGCTTTCGTGGACAAAGGAGATGCGTTCGATTCCAGGTATCGGAGTCTGGCATCCAGTATGCCGGTGGGCATGAGGGATTCCGGCGGGGCGATGACATCTCCTCTCTTGACCTGGGAGGTGGCGATACCGGCCAGGTTAAAGCCGACCCGCTGTCCGGCATGGGCTTCTTCGACCCACTGGTTATGCACCTGAAGTCCACGGATTTTGACTTTATAACCTTCGGGATATACCATTGCTATGGCTCCGGAACTTACAGCACCATTTACCAACGTGCCGGTAGCTATTGTGCCGTAGCCTGCTACTGAAAAAACCCGATCCACGGGAAGCCGGAATTCGCCCCTCTCAAGTTTGGTTTTCTCAACCTTGCCGGTAAGCTCCATCAGGGCCGTCTTCAATTGATCGATTCCCTCTCCGGTCCGGCATGAGCAATCGATTACCGCTGCCTCCCGGAGGAAACTCGGCTCAACAAGCCGGGCGATTTCCCCGTGAATCAACTCCAGCCAGTCCCTGTCCACCAGATCGATCTTGTTGACTGCCACAAGGCCGTGTCTGATTCCCAGCAGGGAAAGAATATCAAGATGCTCGCTGGTCTGGGGCATGGGGCCGTCATCGGCTGCAATAACCAGTATGGCCATATCGACGCCGGATATGCCTCTGAGCATATTCTTGATAAATTTTTCGTGACCCGGACAATCGACAATACTCACCACCTGTCCATTGGGAAGCCGGCAGGGTGCAAAACCTGATTCTATCGATATTCCCCGGACCTTTTCCTCTTTCAGCCGATCGGTGTCTATACCAGTGATGGCCTTGGTCAGAGCGGTCTTGCCATGGTCAATATGCCCGGCCAAGCCTATAACCAGATTTTTCAATGGAAGGTCACCCGACTTTTTATCATCTCTACTCTTGTGTCATAGGGAGAGAGGTAAAGAGGGTAAGGGGAATCGAACCTCCTACGGCCCTTGCACAGGCCGACCAGCGGATTTGAAGTCCGTGGGGCACACCAGTACCATTACCCTCGGTCATTCTCGATCATGACAGCTCGACAGCGTAAACAGTGTAAAAACTTTGGAAAATGATAAGTAATATTAAATATATCAGAAACTTACCGTGACCGGGTGATATAAGGAAACATGCTCGAAGTGGAGTGAGGATTGGAAGATGCATGCAGTTGCGGACCGGATCGAATATAGCCGACCTGCATTCAGGGATTGAAAAACGGATGGAATTTAAAAATGAAGTCTGATTTTTTTGAAAAGATTGCACTATAGGTAAAGATAGATATGAGAAAAGCATAATGGGTTTCCTGTTATTGCCCCGACCACCGGTCAGAGTTACCTGATACAGAGTCAATATTGTCCAACAAATCCGTGTAAGTGAACCTTTTTCAAGTACATAATTGTTCCTCTCTTAAAATTTGGAATCAATTTATGGAAACTACCGCTTCTTTACCCTACCGACATTCATTAATGAATACAATTAAACCTGTTAATAGAGATTCCTTAAAAATATAGGGGATATTTTTACCATAACCTGGATTATACGTCAATAAGGAATTTTCAATTTTCATCTTGACATCGAAAATGCATGGAATTAAAATGAGCCCAAAAGCCGAAATTGCTGATAATTGCATAAAGGCGAGGGAGTTCCGCCATAAACCGTTCCGGCCAGGGCCGGAGCTAATGACTCCTACGAGCAGGTAAATATACCCTTGGGAGGAGTTATACAGTTGCTGGCAATCAAACTTTGAGCTCTTACCAGGGCCTAGTACCTGGTGAGAGCTTTTTTTACCCCGTAGCAGGAAGAACCTGTAACGGTAGGGGGGATTTATCTCAAAGGGAGGAACAAGAAATGGCAGAAATCAAAGAAGTGAAGGCAAGAGAGATGTTATACCATTTCTCACCTGAAATTGAGCATAAACCGGCCAAAGGAGTCAGAATACAGAATACAGAAGTCAGAAGTCAGGAGAAACGAAAGCCTTATTCTGAATTCTGACTCCTGAATTCTGACTCCTGACTCCTGAATTCTCTACTTATGCTGCAGTTGAATGTCGAAAAATGGTATTAGCTCAGGGGGAAACATACGACTTGTCCTGGATTCAGGCGATGAATTTCCATAATGCGTTCTTGTTCACTTCGGTTAATGAAGCCCTTCGCAGCCTGGTGGCAATTATCAAGAGGCAAAGCAAGGCCGAACAGGGGCGTGGAGAGGGGCGCTCGTAAACTGGAGAAAAGAAGAAAAGAGAAGAAAACGGTAATTCACTTGAGATTATTTTTCGGTCTCATTTTTCAGCATGGCCTCGGCAAAATCGAGGAAATCCTGCAAATGTTCCTCTACAATCCGCCTGACAATGTCAAGGTTCAGTGCCTGATAGTCGTGAACAGCAATGTTTCGGAACCCTGTCATGGCCATCATGCGTTCTGCCAGCCCTTTGGTTATCAGACCGACCCGCTGAAGCAAAGTGAATGCATCCCTGCTTTCCTGGGGAATTCCCAGCCGGCGGAGGCGGATCTCATGCATGGCCAGGTCTATGGCTGCCTCACAGGCCCTCTGGATATTTAAAATTATCGAGTCCTGTTTGGTATAATTCTCATAGAGGTTTTTCTCGTCTTCTCCATATTCTTCACGTATGCGGGCTATGCATCGCTCAATGGTGGCTGCTTTATTGAGTTTTACGTCGTCCATAAACTGTTCCCCGGCTCTGGATATCCTGAATAATCTCCCGGCGCTCCTCATTCAGACGAGCGTAGGCACTGTAAACGTAATCTTCAAAGCGTTCTCTCTGTCCCGGATCCCCCTCGTACCAGCACTGTCCTGTAGAAACGACCTGCATCCGCAATACGGTGGAAGCCTTTCGCAGGTCAACGAGATCAACCTCCCGCCTGAGCGCTCCGGCCAGGTGCCGGGCCATCGACCATCTCTCCCAGGGGTCCAGGGGGTGCCGGGGAAGGATCGCCAGGTCGATGTCACTCTCCGGCATCATCTCCCCTTGCCCCGCTGACCCGAATACATAGATGGCCACAAGATCCGGGTATTTCTCCCGAAGGAGTCGAACGATAAGTTCCTGTTGAGTTTCTTTGACCATGATTACCCTTAATTAATCACAGAGTTTTTCACCCTCCCCCGCTCTCACTCCTCTGCTTTTCTCTGTATACCTCTGTGCCTCAGTGTCTCTGTGGTGTCCTTTGTTTTGTCTTGTCTTTGTCTTTACAGCCTCCGGTACAGGGCCTCCGGGATATAGTAATTTTTGCGGTTCAGTATCACACCCATGATCGGCACTGATCCGCTCAGCATTCCCTTGACTCTTCGGACGGATTCCATGCTGGTCCTGCCTGCATGGACCACCAGGATGAGGCCATCCAGGTGCGCTCCCAGCAGGATCGGATCGGAATAGGCGTTCAGGGCGCAGCAATCGAATAAGATATAGTCGAAGTGTTCTTTAAACTCCTGGATTGTTTTCTCCAGAGTGGCGGATTTCAGCAGATACAGAGGATTGATCGCCGGCTCCCCGGCGGTGATGATTGAAAGATTGGGAATTTTGCAGGACCGCAAAACATCCTTCCATCCGACCTTTTCCCGGATTACTTCCCCCAGCCCTTCTGATTTTGGCAGGCCGAAAAGGCTGTGGAGCTTCGGGCTCCGGAAGTTGGCATCCACCAGGAGCACCCTGGCCTCTTCGGTCAGCGCAGAGGTAAGCGCGAAGTTGGCGGCCACGCTGGAAGTGCCCTCACCGGAGTTTGAGCTTGCAAACATCAATGCCTGGAGCCTGCTGCCCGGATTGGCCAGGTAAAGGTTATTCTTGATCCTCTGATACTCCTCGATGATTTTTGACGGCGGGGAGTAAATTTTCTGCTCCAGCCCCAAAAGACGGCGACTGCGCTGTATCAGGAAGCGGGGAAGAAACAGCAGCCACCCTTTCAGCCCTTCTCCCTGTTCCCTCCCCGAAGGGAGAAGGTTCAACGATTCAAACCGTTTGATATATTCCGGGGAAAGAGGTTTCGGTCTGGCTGGTTCTGCTGTCCTGAAATTTTCTGAAGGCTGATCATTCTGAAGAAGGGAGCCCTCCTTCTCCTGTCCAGGGGGGGTGCTCTGCTGCCTGGTGGCCTCGAAGGCTTTCTGCTGGCGGGCTGTCCTGCTGGCCGGCGGCAGTCCGCGGGGCGGACCCGGACTGACCATGAAGTCCTTTTCTCCTGCGGCATGTTCTCCCGGTTTTCTTTCCTGCTGCTGTTCCTGCCCATACTGCCCCAGAATTGCCCGCAGACCATCCCGCAGAAATCTTTGAGCTTCATCTTCCTCCCCTGCTGCTCCTGATGTCCGCCAGGGATACATCCTTTTGCCTGAATTGATAAGCCGGTATCGATAGTCTGGCATCTGAAACCAGTAAGCTCTCGCTTCTGCGGGTGAACCGGCAGCAGGCAGATGACTTCTGCTTCGCTGAACGAGGCGCGACTGGTCAGGTTGTATCTCCGGGCTTTCGAAGAGTGAGGAAAGATCCTGAATGATATCCTGATCGATAAGCTGCTGCTGGCGGCTGAACCCCAGGAGCAGTGCCTTGTCGCATATATTATTGATGAGCCTTGGAATTCCCTGGGACCGATAGTAAATTTCCAGCAGCGCTTCATAGGAGAAAATATCCTGCTGGTCCCGTCCTGCGCTTTGCAGGCGGTATTCAACATAGTGGAAGCTTTCCGATTCGGTCAAAGGATCGATCCGGCAGCTCAAATCTACCCGCTGCTTGAGCTGCTGGAACGCGGGCTGGTTCAATTTGGTTTGCAGCTCCGGTTGCCCCGCCAGGATGATCGACAGGAGTTTCTGGTCAGCCGTCTCCAGATTGAGCAGCAGCCTGATTTGCTCCAGTTGCCGCCAATCCAGGTTTTGTGCCTCATCGATAACCAGGACCACTGATATCCCCTGCTGGAGCTGGTGCAGCAGTCCCTCCCGAAGGAGCCCGAAGCTGTCTCTGGATGCCCCTATGCCGGTAACTCCGAGCTTTTCCAGGAGATGGCCAATGAGTGCGTTGTTCCCTGACCCGGTATCGAGGAAAAAGATCATCTTAACCGCCTGGCCGATCTCCTTTTGAATGACCTGGAGAAGGGCTGTCTTCCCGGTACCTGCCTTGCCGGTAACCGTGATCAGCCCCTTCTTTTCCCGGATGGCATACAGAAGGAAAAGGAGTGTGCGCTGATGGCCGGAGCTCATGAAGAAGAAATCAGGATCAGGGGTATTGTTAAAAGGAGGACCGGTAAGCCCGTAGAATGTGGTGTACATGCTCCATCTATACCTTTTCTACTCTTTAATATCCGGAATCGAACCCAGGACCGGCAGGTCAATCGACGCCTCAAGCTCCTCCGCTGACTCTACCGAGTGGTCAAGCATTTCCGATATGAGGGCAACGCCCAGGCTTGCGGTAATTCCCAATATAATGGCCATAAAAATTCTGAGGAGCTTGTTGGTTTTTCGCGGCACCAGGGGAACCAGGGCAGGTTCGATGATACTGATATTGGCAAAGCGGGCTGCATCCATAGCCTCAGAAATACGGTTTTCTTCCACTTTCTTCCGATAGAGCTGATAGTTTTCTTCATCGATTTTGAGCTGGCGCTGCAGCTGATTGAATTCCAATTCGATCTTGTTGAGATCGGCCAGTTTCTGACTGCACAGGGCCAGGTTTTTGGCGAGATTGTCCTTCCTGGCCTCAAGGGCTTCCAGATCGACCTGTTTTTTCATGATCTCTTCAGTCAGCTTGAGGTAGATATCATTGAGCCCGACATGCACTTCGTATTGTACCGGACTGCTCAGCTCACACAACTGCGATTCCACTTCCTCAATCTCTTTTCGAATGTCGAGGATCTTGCGCTGATTGGCATCGGCATACATATTCATCATTTGGGTTTCACGGAGTTTGAGCTGGGAAAGCTGAGAGTTTAACTGATCTTTCAGGGGATCCTGCCGGGAAATCTCGGTCAGCAGAATTCTTTCCTTCTGGGCAGCCAGTTGTTCTTTCTGCTGCCGTATCTGCTCTCTGATCCCCCTGATGGTACTCTGGGTGGCCTCCAGGCTGCTTTCATACTCCCCCTCCTGCCTGATAAGGATATCCCGCTGTAAGCTTAACTCAGCCAGGGAGAATTGTTTTTTAAATTCTTCCAGCCTCTGTTCCGATGCATCCAGCTTTTGCTTGAATTCAATAGCCTGCTCGGAAAAGAACTGATATGCCCCCGGGGTCTTATACACATTCAGGTGCTGATCGAGATAAAAGTCCAGCAGGGTATTGACAACATCAGCGGATACCGCGGGTTCAGGGTCGGAAAAGCTGACCATAATTACGTTGGATTGGTTTACGATACTGACCGCAAGGTTTTTTTGGATCCGAAGCACCGCTGATTTAAAAGGTGACAGGGCCTCCTGAGGTGCAGGGGCAAGGGGGAGTATATAATACAGAAGATTTTTCACCTCATGAAAAATCCTGGTCAGGGTCTGGCGTATGCCGGAGCGGGGGGGAGTTTTTCCTTTCCCGGTTTTGCCTGGCGATTTCGTGAGGTCAACACCCAGCTTTGCTACCACCTTCTCGGCCAGCACTCTGCTGCGAAGAATCTCGATTTCCGAATTGATATCTTCCAGGCGGGTAATATCCATAATCCGCTCCGGAGTAGTCATCACCGCTGTGGTGGGAATAGCGTTTTCCCTCCCCTCTTTGACCAGGATTTTTGCTGTACTTTCATAGACCGGCACCTGGTTGACGATGATGAAGACAGCCAGTGATGTCACCGCCACGAAGGTCAGCAGGATTTTCCCTTTGTGCTTAAAGAAAATCGCGAGTAAATCCCGCAATGACCTGTTGATAGTCTTCTGCTCATCCATCATTGCTTCTTCCCTTCAGAATCCCTGCGCCTGACGCTCCGCGCCATCATTTCCCCCGGATCAGGTCAGTAAATACCTCACTGGGGACAATCTGGTTCATATATTGATCGACAAACTGGTCTACCTTGCCGATCAGCGTCTTGGGCACATAAACTACATCGTTCGGCTGGAGCTGAAGGTCATTTTTCACCAGCCGCTTGCTGAGAAACAGTTTCATAAGATCGACTTTGATTACCCGAAAGCCCGGCTGTCCGATATTTCTCAGGACCAGCACACTGCGCATTTCAGCGGTATTCTTAAACCCGCCTGCCGCAAAGATGGCCTGGAGCGCTGTCTTGCCGCTGCCAAGATTGACCATCTGCGGAGTGGATACCTCTCCGCCAACGTAAACCTGATGGGAATAACTTGCGACCGCGACCGTAACTTCAGGATCACGGAGGATTTTTGCATATTTCTCCCGAATGATCTGCTGGGCCTTTGAGGATGAAAGCCCTTTCACCTTGACATCTCCAATGAGCTGCAGGGTGATCAGTCCATCGGGCCGGATAACCGTTTTGGTGTTGAGCTCCGGATGGTAATACAGGCTGATCGCCAGCTCATCCCCGGTCTGAAGGAGGTATTCGGTTTCCGACGGCTCCCCCTGGTAATTCGAGCGCATGACCTGCATCTCACCGATGTCGTCATAGGCGTAGTGCGGGCTGCATCCCAACAGGCTATGGCATACCAGGATAATGCCAGGGACCATCAGCCACCACCACCAGCCCGATCGACGGTTCCCAGTCATCTTGTGCATCCCTGCATCCCCATTCGATAAGCTGTCTTTTGGATGTCCGCCGGTGGAGGTCGTTTTTGGATTTTTCTGGTCAAGTTTTTTCCACCTGCCATGATAATTGGTCATTTATCGACCACGGTCTTCACCGCTGAATCACTCTGGTTCGAAGACGCTACCCGGAATAGCGTTCAAGAATTCCTGGACCTCAGGATGGATAAGTAAGGCAGAGACCGGATATTTTCTGTACCGGGCTATGCCTTTTTTACGCAAAATTCGTACCAAAATTTGGTTCTGAGCCCTCTGCAGCCCATAAAGTACCGATAGAAGGGCTGGCCCGAAAATCAGCCTTGAGCTACCCAAACAGAGAAAAAGAAACCACATCCGCAAGGGTTACAGGAAGGACTTGGTCGCGTATATTCCCCACGCTCTTGTCTGAATTTCAACAGGTTGTTGAGATTCAGACGCTATAGTATTGAGTTATCCTCGTGTTGACAAGGGAGTCTAATGGTTGTAAAATGGTGAACCGATAAAAGTAAAACATCTGATAATATAATTATTAATCAAAAGGTTGATAGAGTCAATCTTTTATTTCTGAAAAAGGCCGAATAGTACCATGAAACATCAGGGGGAAACAGGAGAAAGGATAAGGCGAGGGGGTACGGTATATTATGATCAAGAAGGATTACTATGAAATCTTGGAAGTCCCTCGGAATGCTGCCCCGGAAGAGATAAAGAAAGCCTATCGGAAAAAGGCGCTCCAATATCATCCGGACCGCAATCCGGGCAACCCGGAGGCGGAGGAAAAATTCAAAGAGGCTTCCGAAGCCTACGAGGTTCTGAGCGATGCCCAGAAGAGGAGCCTCTACGATCAATTCGGCCATGCAGGCCTGCAGAATTCGGGCTTTACCGGCTTTAACTTCGATGATATATTCGGGAGTGACCTTTTCAGCAGTTTCGGTGATATTTTCGGAGATTTCTTCGGGTTCAGAACCGGAAGGTCCGGCCGTCCGCGTCCGGCACGGGGAGCGGACCTTGGGCAGGAGGTAGCGATCTCTTTTCGTGAGGCGGCCTTTGGACTGGAAACCGATATTGAAGTGGAAAGACACGAAACCTGCCCGACCTGCCAGGGGAGCGGAACAAAACCCGGCACGTCACCACAGGTCTGCCGCATCTGCGGCGGACGGGGGCAGGTGCAGCGCACCCAGGGCTTTTTAAGCATTACCACCGTTTGTCCGCAGTGCCGGGGCACCGGTCAGGTGATAGAATCCCCCTGTCCGCAGTGCCGGGCAATGGGCAAAGTACCCCAGAAGAGAAAACTGCATGTCAAGATCCCCGCTGGTGTAGATAATGGCTCCCAGCTCCGGCTGCTGGGAGAAGGAGCGCTCGGAGAGCGGGGAGGTCCCCCCGGTGATCTTTACATCACCATTCAGGTCAAAGAGGATGATTTTTTCTCCCGCAAGGATGACGATGTGCTGTGCACTGTTCCCATATCCTTTGCCCAGGCTGCCCTGGGAGCGGAAATCGAGGTTCCGACACTCTCCGGGCCGCATAAACTGGAAATCCCCCGGGGAACGCAGAGCGGTACCGTGATGCGGATTAAAAAAGCGGGCTTTCCCAATGTCTACGGCAAGGGAAAGGGAGACCAACTGGTAACGATCGTCGTGGAGGTCCCCACCAGTCTTACGCCCCGGCAGGAAGAGCTGTTGCGCAAATTCGACCAGGCAGGGGATGAAAAAAAGCCGCATCAGGAGGAGAAACAGCACAAGAAGGGTTTTTTCCATTTTCTGGGATTGTTGTCGCTGGTTTTTTTTCTGCTCCTGACTTCGACTTCCCCGGCCGGGGCATCGGCGGATGCTGCCCGTGAGGGTCGCAAGACGCCAATTGTCAAAGTGGTCGAGAAGGTGAGCCCGGCGGTAGTCAATATCAGTACCGAACGGATTGTGCGGGAGAGAGTCAATCCTTTTGGCAATCCCTTCTTCGATAATTTTTTCGATAATTTTTTCGATACCTTTCCTCCGAGGAGCTACAAGGAGCAGAGCCTGGGATCGGGAGTTATCATTGATCCCAAAGGACACATTCTGACCAATGAGCACGTTATCCTCAAGGCCTCCAAAATCAAAATCACCCTGGCCGACAACCGCGAGTTCGAGGGGAAACTGGTCGGTTCTGATCCCCGCTCGGATCTGGCCGTCGTGAAAATAGATTCTCCGAAAAACCTGCCCTATATCACTACCGGACAATCCGAGGATCTGATGGTGGGTGAAACGGTAGTGGCCATCGGAAACCCTTTCGGCCTCTCTCATACCGTAACCACCGGGGTGATCAGCGCTGTCAACCGCACGGTAAAGGTTAACGAAGACCTTGTCTACCACGGTTTCATTCAGACAGACGCTTCCATCAATCCCGGAAACAGTGGAGGGCCGCTGATGAATATCACCGGGGAGTTGATCGGCATTAATACTGCCATTTACCAGAAAGCCGAGGGGATAGGTTTCGCTATTCCCATCGACCGGGCCAAAAGAATTATTGCCGACCTGATCACCTATGGCAAGGTCCGCAAGGTCTGGCTGGGGATTCGTGTTCAAAATCTTACCAGGGACCTGGCAGGCTATTTCAACCTCAGTCATCCGGCGGCAGGGGTCATTGTCACCCGCATCATCGACGGCAGTCCGGCTGAGAAGGCAGGGCTTCAGCGGGGAGACATCATCCAGAAAATCAATAGCGATCAGATCGCTTCCCAGGAGGTTTATTCCTCGGTTGTGGCCGGATTTACCGCGGACAGTGAGATGAAAATCTCGGTGTTGCGGGAAGGAAAGCCCCTGACCATCGACATTAAACCTGCCCGGCTGACCCAGGAGATTGCTGAAAAAATTGCCAAAGACCTGCTTGGTTTGACCGTCAAGGGGTTTAGCTCTTCATTCGGGGGAATGGGCGAGCGGGACTCCGGCGTGGCTGTAAGCTCTGTCCGGGGCAGGAGCCCCGTTGCCAAGGCAGGCATCCAAAAGGGAGACATCATCCGCCGGATCAATGATAAGGAGATACAAAACCTGAAAGATTTTCAGGAAGTTATCATTGCCAATGCCGATCGGGACAGCCTGCTCCTTCTGGTCCAAAGAGGACCTTATATTTATCCGGTCACGATCGGTTTCTAAGATCATACCGATAAAAAGGATGTCCTCATCTTTAACCATGACCTGTTCGATTTCCTGTCTCTTCTCCGCAGATGGAGAGCATGGATCTATTCATATATTCAATTTTGACTGCCAAAATTATCGATAACTGAAATTTATACACCGGCACAAAAGTTGCTCCTTCCGTAAAGCATATGATCGAGGCAATCGTATGCGGCTCGCGAACATAGGCTAGATAAGAACCGTTCCCGTTGTTATCCGTTGCGGTAAGGAGATCAAGATGAAGAAGTGCAATTCCCTGGGTCGGCTGCTGGTAATTTCAACCGCTTATACTGTGCTCTTATTCCTGCTGACTATGACTATCTCGCCTGGCAACTGCCAGGTACCGTCTTCCTACCCATATACCACGTATCCTTATACAACGTATCCGACCGGCACTACGAGCGGATATCCCTACACGGTGTATCCGAGCCAATCTGCTACATCTTACTCTTACTCACCGCTGACAGGTTACACTGTTAATCCCTATACTCAGGCGACTGCCGCGGTCCCTTATGGGACCACATACGGGACTACCTATCCGCAGTATGGTACTTCCTATACTACGGTGCCATCCTACGGCACTTCGGCCTATGGCCTGCCTGTATATGGTACTTCCGGATATAATATCCTGGTGATCGCTGCTCCTTCGAATTCTTATACCAATCCCTTATCCTCGTATCCTGCCATAAGTACCTATCCAGGCACATATCCTTTTGATGGCAGAATAGCGGCCATTTATCTGCCGACGCAGAGCACCTATCCTGCGTATCCGACATACCCTGCGTATCCTGCGTATCCGACGACGCCTGCGTATTCGACCTATCCGACCTATCCTGCGTATCCGACGACGCCTGCGTATTCGACATACCCGACCTATCCGACATACCCGACATATTCTACGTATCCGACCTATCCGACATACCCGACGACACAGACGTATCCGACCACACCTACCTATTCAACGAGTGTATCGGGCGGGTGGAGCGGTTCCTGGGTAAGTAACGGAACCCAGGGAGGCGCTTCTCTTACCCTGACTCAGAGCGGAACCACGCTGACTGGCACGATAAACCTTACATCTTCGAATGGTCAGGCCAAATTGAACGCCAATGTCAATGGAAGCATGAGCGGTACTACCCTGCAGCTTTGGGCAACTATTAATGGAGGTACGGATATCTTCAACCTGAGTATCATCGGAAACATTAACGGAACCGTGCTGAACGGCAATTACCGGATTACCAACAACAGCAGTATCGAGCTGGAATCCGGGACGCTTAACCTGGTCAAATCATCGCTCTATTAACCTGAGATGAGGTAAAGCAGTATGGAGTGATTCCTGTTCACAAAACAAAACAGAGCTCCGTCTCGAAATACGACATCCTGCGCTGCTGAGGCTGCAAAAAAGGCAGGCTGGAAATCAGAATCGTCCGAAATGTATAGCTGCTTTTACTCCGGATCCGAGAGCACAAGTTCAACCAGGTATCATTCACCAGGAGAAGAGAAGGAGAATCATGAATAAGGAAGAACTCTCGAAAAAGTTGAATACAAGCAAGGAAAAGCTGCAACTTCATCTGGAAAGATTCAACTCGCTGAGGGAAGAAGGGAAAACCCAGGAGGCCCTTGAGGAACTGAAAATCGCCCTCAGTTTCGCTGCTCAAACGCTGGAATACTCAAACTCCATACTGCAGGAGATCCATACTGATCTCACCAGTATGCCCCAGGAAACCAGGCAAAAAACCCTGCAGGCAATCGAAGGCAATTGCACCCGGACACTCAAGATCCGTTCGGAAAATCCTTTGTTGAATATCCATGTCCCGGAGAAAAAGACCCTGCATTAGTACAACGAGACATGGAAGAAGGATCTCCCGCAGAGACGCAGAGGCGCAGAGAATGACCCAAAATGATATCCTCTGCGCCTTTGCGTCTCTGCGGGAGAAATACCAAACAGCACAGGAATTCCCGCTCCCGCTTAAAACCTGCGGGAACAAGCATCGCGGGAAAGAGGGGTATACAAACAGGAAAACAGCACCTGAAAAAAAGATACCCCTCTTTCGAGGGGTATCACTAAAGATGTATATATAAACTAGGGGTAGGAGGAGAGCCTTACCTTGAGTTCGTTTGTTCCTCACTCATCTGCCTTAATAGACGAGAATGAAGTGCATTCATTACACAAAATGGAGAAAAAATTTTACGGAACTATCAACACGGTGTATGAGTATCCCTCATTTGAGATAATCCCGTCTCCTTGATCCATATTTTCTTGCAGCAGAGGATATTTCACAGGTATATCCCTCCTTTACAAGAGCTTTTTCTTGTGCTAACATAAGGTTTTGTGCTGGTATATCAAACTGAGTAAAAATGATTGATTCAATAAAGGCTTACTGCAAATTAACGTGCGGGAGGGTAATTATGCCACTTGCTAAAGAGAAAAAACAGGAAATTATCTCTTTGTTTCGTAAACATGAGAAGGATACGGGTTCTCCGGAAGTGCAGATTGCCATTTTGAGTGAGAGAATCAGCTATCTGACAGAACATTTCAAAGTCCACAAGGGAGATCATCACTCCCGGCGGGGATTGCTCAAAATGGTTGGACAGAGGAGAAGATTGCTGAATTACTTAAAAAGCAGCAGTGAGGATCGTTATCGAGAAGTCATTACCCGGCTTGGTATCAGAAAGTAGGCAATTACGCATTATTATCAAATATCTTCTCCTAAATCGACCTCTAAGAGTCAATGTTCCATGAGAGCAAGCGGATTAGAAGATTGCGGAAAAGGTGGAGGCTTACCTTATTATGATTAAATCTTTACAGGTGGAGTTGGCACAAAGAACTTTCACTATTTCAACAGGATTAATGGCCAAGCAGGCTAACGGGGCCGTTACCGTCCAATATGGAGAGACGGTGGTGCTTGTTACTGCGGTCTGCGAAGCCAAGCCGCGCGAGGGAACGGACTTTTTCCCCCTGACGGTTAATTACCTGGAAAAATCCTATGCAGCAGGAAGAATTCCAGGCGGGTTTTACAAGCGGGAGGGCAGGCCCTCGGAAAAGGAAGTTTTAACTTCCCGCCTGATCGATAGACCTCTGCGGCCATTATTTCCGGACGGATTCCGGAATGAAGTACAGATTATTGCCATGGTCTTATCAGCGGACCTTGAAAACGATCCGGATATTCTATCAATCATCGGGGCCTCAGCGGCTCTGGTGGTTTCGGATATTCCTTTCACGCAGCCGGTAGCGGCTGTGCGGATTGGCCTGATCAATAATGAGCTTGTTCTGAATCCCAGTAACAAAGATCTTGAGAACAGCCGGTTGAACGTTGTGGTTGCGGGAACACGGGATGCAGTGGTAATGGTGGAAGGGCAGGCGAGCGAGATTTCGGAAGAAACCATGAAAGAGGCGATCTCCTTTGCTCATCGATCTATGCTTCCGCTGCTTGATCTGCAGGATGAATTGCAGCGGCAGGTGCAAAAACAAAAGATAGAAGTTCCCCAGAAAACTATTGATGAGGAGCTGGTAAACCAGCTGCGGGGAGCTTTTCAAGAGAAATTAAAAAAGGCTATTCTTATCCCAGGAAAAATGGATCGGCAAAAAGGGATAAACGAGGTCATCGATGAAGCTGTCGCTGCTTTTGGCCAGGAGGATGATCTTCGGGAGAAAGAAATCAAGGCTATCCTCGAATCTTTGGAAAAAGAAGAGCTTCGTCGGTTAATCATCGAGGAAGGGATCAGGGCTGATGGCCGTACCCTGACCCAGATACGTCCGATCGATTGCCAGGTTTCCGTGCTTCCCCGTACTCACGGATCAGCTCTGTTCACCCGCGGTGAGACCCAGTCCCTGGCGATTGTCACGCTGGGAACCACTGAAGACGAACAGCGCATGGATGAGCTGGAGGGAGAGACTTCCAAAGCCTTTATGCTGCACTATAATTTCCCTCCATTCAGTGTCGGAGAGGTCGGCATGCTGCGCTCTCCGGGCCGCAGAGAAATCGGTCACGGCCTCCTGGCGGAGCGGTCGCTGAAGGCCATTCTGCCAAAACCGGAGGATTTCCCCTATACCATCCGCATTGTTTCCGATATTCTGGAATCGAACGGCTCTTCTTCCATGGCCTCGGTCTGCGGAGGAACACTCGCCCTGATGGATGCCGGGGTGCCGATCAAATCCCCGGTGGCTGGCATTGCCATGGGACTGGTCAAAGAAGGAGACAGGGTGGCCATCCTGAGTGATATCATCGGCATGGAAGACCACAACGGAGACATGGATTTCAAGGTGGCCGGAACCAGAGAGGGAATAACCGCCTTCCAGATGGATGTAAAAATCAAGGGAATCAGTGAAGAGATCATGGAAAAAGCCCTGGCCCAGGCCAGAGCGGGGCGGCTGTATATCCTCGACCGGATGATCGAAGCCATTTCAAGCCCCCGGGAGAATATCTCAACCTATGCTCCCCGGATATTCTCGATCCAGGTCAAGAGTGACAAGGTCGGCACGGTAATCGGTCCGGGTGGGAAGATGATCCGCAGCATTATCGATCAAACCGGCGTCAAGATTGACATCGAAGATGACGGCAAGATTATCATCGCTTCCAGTGACGAGGCCTCGGCTAAAAAAGCCATTCAGCTTATCCAGAACCTGGTGGAGGAGCCGGAAGTAGGCAAGATCTATCAGGGGAAGGTCAAGCGGATTGTCGATTTCGGTGCCTTTGTGGAAATTATTCCGGGCACGGACGGCCTCCTGCATATCTCCCAGATTTCACAGCAGCGGCTGCGAAGAGTCGAAGATGCACTGAAAGAGGGAGATGAAATCGAGGTTAAAGTCATCGAGATCGACAAGCAGGGCAAAGTCAAGTTGAGCCATAAGGCCCTGCTGGAGAAATCGGAAGAGCACCGGGAGCACGGAGGGTACAGAGAACACCGGGAGCATAGAGAGCACCGGGAGAGAGAAGATCGGACCTACGGGAACCGGCGATGACAGGTGAACCGGTCCGTAAGGTTGTCTTTGAAAACGGCCTGAGGCTGATTACCGAGCACATGCCGTCAGTGCGGTCTATTTCGGTTGGTTTCTGGATTCTGGGCGGATCACAGATAGAGGAAGCTGCAGAAAGCGGAATTACTCACTTTATCGAGCATATGCTCTTTAAAGGGACGCCAACCAGGACCGCCTACGATATTGCCAGGGAAATGGACTCACTGGGCGGGCAGATGGATGCCTTTACCAGCCGGGAGTATACCTGCCTGTTGGCTACGGTATTGGACGAGCACCTGCCCACGGTTATCGATATCCTGACCGATCAACTGAAAAACTCGGTATTCGACGAACAGGAGATGAACCGGGAACGGGATGTGATCCTGGAGGAGATTAAAACAATCGAAGACAGCCCCGATGAGCTGGTCCATGACATCTGCATCCAGAGCCTGTGGCCGGACCAGCCGATTGGCCGGTCCATTATCGGACGTCAGGAAAACGTCGAGGGATTTACCCGGCAAAACCTCCTTGATTATTTCGAGCACAATTTCCTGCCGGAGAACATTATTATTACCGCCGCAGGAAACGTCGATCATGATGCTCTCATGAGGTTGATTCAGAAAGAAAATCTGCCTTCCCCGATCTCCGCCGGGGAAGAGGCGGAGACATCGGGCCGCCCGATGGTCAAACATCAAATCACCTGCATCCGGAAAAAACTGGAACAGGCCCATGTATGCCTGGCCATTGACGGCATCCCGCAAAACCATGACCTGCGCTTTGCAGGCTATCTCATGAATTCCATCCTGGGTGGGGGCATGAGCTCCCGCCTGTTTCAGAAAATCCGGGAGCAGCGGGGGCTGGCTTATTCCGTTTACTCCTCCTGTCACTCCTTCCGGAATGCCGGCCTGTTTTCCATTTATGCCGGAACCCGACCCCAATCCCTGCACGATACCGTGCAGCTCATCCTCGATGAGCTTGTCCTTCTCAAGGAACAGACGGTGACTGAAGAGGAACTGCAACGCGCCAAAAACCAGCTCAAAGGCAGCCTCATGCTGGGGCTTGAGAGTACAGCCAACCGGATGAGCAAACTGGCACGGCAGGAGATATACTTTAACCGGAACTTCTCCCTCGACGAGATCCTGGCAAAAATCGATGGAGTAACCCAAGAAGATATACTTACGCTGGCCAGCCTGCTCTTTTGCAGCCAAAACCTGAGCATGGCTGTGCTGGGAGATGTGACAGAACCGGCATGGCCCCTTGAGGCACTGCGATGTTAGGATAAACACAAAGCAAATACAAATACAAATACAAAGGACACCACAGAGACACAGAGACACAGAGAAAAGCGGATGAGAACAGGTCATTCTGGGACGGCTCCAATTACCAATGACACCACAGAGTAATTAAATGTAGATTTATCATGCTGTGTGTTAAACGACAAACCATATGGAAAAGATAGAAATCAAGATAAAAAAAATGGCAGGCTGTGAGGATATTCCCCTTCCCGCCTACATGAGTGAATTGGCTGCCGGGATGGACGTTTTTGCCGCTGTCGAGGACGCGGTAAAAGTTATGCCGGGAGATTGGATGGCTGTTCCGACCGGGTTTTCCATCGCCATACCTGCGGGGTATGAGGCCCAGATCCGACCACGCAGCGGCCTGGCCCTTCGCCACGGCATCGGCCTGATGAACAGTCCGGGGACTATCGATGCGGATTTTCGGGGTGAAGTTAAAATCATTGTCGTCAACCACGGCAAAGAGCCGTTTGTCATCAAGAGGGGAGACCGTATTGCCCAGATGGTTATCCATCGGGTCTATGCAGGCTGTTTCGAGGTGGTTGAAGACCTGCCGGAAACGAAAAGATCGGATGGAGGATTCGGCCATACCGGAGTGTGACGGGTAATGCCACCGACTTAAGTACATGCCGCGGGAATTAACCAACCAGGTGGCCTAGCCGCCTCTCAATTGTATTCTTTCATCTTTGTTCGTGCATCTTACACCCCTATACCGTGAGGAGGGCGAGAGATCAGTTTTCGGGTCTGTGTGCTAGGAAGCGGCAGTGCCGGTAATTCGATCCTGGTATGCTCGGAGAAAACCAAAATTCTGGTGGACGCGGGCTTGAGTACCGGCGAGATTGTCAATCGGCTGGCAATGGTAGCCACCCGGCCCGATGAGCTGTGCGCGATCCTGATTTCCCATGAGCACATCGATCATATCTGCTCAGCCGGAGTTCTGGCCCGAAGATACCGAATTCCTCTGTATCTGAATACTGCAACCTTCGAGGCAGCAAGTGTTAAGCTCGGCAAGTTGCCTCATTGGGAAATTTTTGACGCCAACCGCAGGTTTGAGCTTCAGGACCTCCTCATCGAGCCCTTCTCTGTGCCGCACGATGCTGCGGACCCGGTAAGCTTTTGCCTGCACCTGAAAAACCGCAAATTAGGGATCGCCACCGACCTTGGCAGGCCCACGACCCTGGTGCGGCAGATGCTCACGGCATGCCACGCACTGATCCTGGAATCAAACCACGATCCCGAAATGCTCCTCAGCGGCCCATACCCCTGGTGGCTCAAGCAGAGAATCCGGGGGGGATTCGGGCACCTGTCCAACGAGGGCTCACAATCCCTGCTGCGGGAAATTCTTCACCAGGAACTGAAAAATGTCATCCTCGCCCACCTGAGTGAAAAAAATAACCATGTCGCCCTGGCTCATCAGACAGCCATGCAGGCTTTACAGGAGCGAAGCGACCTGAGCCTGAAAGTGACCCTGAGCATCGCCAGCCAGCATCGGGTCGGGGCGGTGATTGAGGTGTAGGGGGGAGGGAGACGATATAAGGAATTCGCTTTTATGGGAAAGATGACACGGCAGTGTTGTATTTCTCCCGCAGAGACGCTGAGACGCAGAGGATATCATTTTTGGTCATTCTCTGCGCCTCTGCGCGTCACTGCGAGAGATCATTCTTCTATCCTTAAATACGTGCTATCATAGCGTTTGTTAAGGATGTGCCTAAACCAAAGAAGCAATAAATCTCCAATTTTCAATATATTGGACCAGCTTTCCACTTCCATGATATCTATTACTATTTAACTATTAGAGAATATTGGTTACAGGCAGTGAGTTACCAAGTAATTGAAATCACAAATGAATATAATACCATTGAACAGCTTGGAACAAAGGCAAAATTCTGGTTTTATGATAAAAGCGATAACACCACAAAATCATTTAAAATTGGCAGACCTGGCACTGGAGAAAATTGGGCGGAAAAAGTTGCGTGTGAGTTAGCAAAGCTCCTGAATTTACCGTGTGCCGAGTATGAATTTGCAATCTGGAAAGGAAAAGAAGGTGTAATATCGCCATGCTTTGTTCCTCCAGATGGCAGACTTGTTCATGGGAATGAAATACTGGCGAAACTCATTGAAAGTTATCCTAAAAAGGAACTTTATAAGGTTCATGAATACCAGCTTTCAACAGTTTTGGAGGTTATAAGTAGGGAAATACCTAATTTGCCATTAGGTTATGAAAGAGGTACAATAATTCAGAAGCCATTGGAACTTTTCGTAGGCTATTTAATGTTTGATTGTTGGATTTCCAACCCTGATCGTCACCATGAAAACTGGGGATCGGTACTTGATAATACAAGTAAAAAAATGCACCTTGCACCGACATACGATCATGCATCAGGATTGGGATGCAGAGTATCTGATACCGAAAGAACAAAAAGACTAACTACCAAAGATACAAGGTATAATATAGAAGCGTTTGTTAGAAAAGCAAAATCTGCTTTTTACGATAAAAACTCGATACAGTTAGATACAATCGAAGCATTTACTTATGCTGCCAAGCAAAATAGAAGGGCAGCGAACTTCATGCATTAATTAGTGAGCCAGCAATCAATTTTGCATTGGAAATCTTGGCAGCAAACAAAAAGCGCTTATTAGACTCAAAAACAAGGTCATAAAAATGGACATGACTACCGTACTTATCTTAGCCTGGCAAAACCCGCATAATCGTGGATGGGTGCCTGTCGGAAGATTGCAGTATAAGGGTACTCGATACATCTTCCAATATACCATTGGCGCAAAACAAGCAAAAGACTTCGTGCCATTTAACCTGATGACTGATTTAGCCAGTTCATACGAGTCAGAAGAGTTGTTTCCGATTTTTCAGAATAGGCTGCTCTCGAAATCGAGGCCGGAATATAATGACTACCTAAATTGGCTCAGCCTGGAAAAAGATACAATTTCCCCTTTCGAAGAGCTCGCCAGGACAGGAGGAATCAGAGCCACTGATTCCCTCCAATTGTTTCCGATTCCCGAAGAGAGAAATGGAAAGTATGAAGTCATATTTTTCGCTCATGGGATCAGTCACTTGGCACCTGGCTATATTGAAAAGGTTAATCAGCTCAGTCAGGGAACGAAGCTCTATGTAATGAGAGATATTCAAAACGAATTTGCCCCTTATGCACTTACCTTGAGAACCGGTGACACCCGGGAAATCGCAGGTTACTGTCCAAGATTTTTTACCCGGGATTTCGGGAGGCTGATTGATATTAACGGCGCAGAAAATGTGGAAGTTACCGTTGTTAAGGTTAATGTAAACTCACCATTACAATTTAAGCTGCTCTGTAAGTTGAGCACATCCTGGCCAAGTAAATTTGTCCCTTTTGCGGATGAAATCTTTCAGCCCATCATAGACAGAGAAGACATACAAAAACCGGCAAAGGCCAAAGGCATCGACATCAAACCATGATCTCAGAAAAACCTCTACCTCAGACAGATCTATTCCAGTCCCTGCCGGAAGAGGCACGGAATCAACTGAAGAGCTTCTTTACCCTCAAAAAATTTCAGGCGGGTGATGTGATCATCCGTCAGGGGAGCAGGGAGACTCAGTATTTCTATATCGTTGCATCTGGACTGGTGGAGCTTTTCGTTGATGAGGAGGATGGCTCCCGGATTCATCTGGCCTCCATAGGCCCTGGTGATTACTTTGGCGAGCGGGCACTGCTGGTGGAGGAGGACAGCTCCTGCAACGTCGTTGCCCGTGAGGATACGGAGGTCTATGTCCTCACCAGGGAGCATTTTTATCAGTTTCTGACCGCCCATCCTGAATTGAGCCGTCACTTCGTCTGGACCTTTACCCAGCGCCTTCACAGAACCAACCTGCTCCTTGAGGAAAAGGAATACAAGGAGGCCATGATCGACCTCCTTTCCGAAGAGTACAAACCGTACACCGAAGCCATTTTTATTGCCAGAAGCCGCGCCATGCGGCCGGTGCTTGAAGGTATCAGGCGGGCGGCCAGTAATTCTTCGCCTGTCCTGATCGAGGGTGAATACGGGTCCGGCAAGCAACTTTTGGCCCGCCAGATTCATGCCAAAACGGCGCGATGGAGGAAAGCCTTTATCCTGGTGGACTGCGGTGCACTGATGGAGGAGGAAAACCGGGAAGAAAGTCTCTTTGGCCGGGAGCATGGCCAGCCGTTTCACCTTTCGGAGCATGCCTTTGGGTATCTTGAGCTGGCTGAGGGCGGAACCCTGTTCCTGAAAAATATCGATCAGCTTTCTCTTGAGGTCCAGCAGCGGATCCGGGAAGTAGTTGAAACCGGGTCTTACACCCGGCTTGGGTCAACGCAGGTCCGGAAGGCTGACTTTCGGCTCATAGCCAGCACCCGCGCGAACTTACGTGAAAAGGCCGCAGCGGGGGAATTTGATTCCAGGCTCTACGGGCTTTTGAGCGCCAATCATATCCAGTTGCCCCCCTTGCGAGAGCGCAAGAACGCTATCCCCAAGCTGGTCGATTACTTTATCAAAAAATATGCCAGACTGGTCAATAAAAACGTTACCGGCGCTACGCCGGAAGCCATGCAGGCACTCCTGAAGCATGATTATAAGCTTGGCAATATCAAGGAGCTCGAACAGATCATCGAGCGTGCCGTTGCGCTGCCGAGCGATGATAAAATCTGGCCGCGACATCTTTTCCTTGGGGCTCCGGCTGTCAGGCCGGATAGCTGGTATTTTAACCTTTTGAAAATCAAGCCCTTTGGCCGATGGGTGATGAATAAGATCTATCCGGACAAGCTTCAGTATGCAACTGCAACCTTCTTTATGCTCCTGATTCTTCTCTGCTTTCTGGGACCGGCGAGCGCAGCACGCAACCCTGCCGCTTTTCTGGTCTGGCGGGTCTGGTGGCCGATGATGTTCCTGTCATTTTTCTGGGTTGGCCGCACCTGGTGCTCTATCTGCGCCTATGCGGCTTTTGGCCGCAAGTTTCAAAAGCTCAAGCAGTATCAGCTTCCTGTTCCCGCATTTATCCGGGACCATGATGCCCTTCTGGTAACCCTGGCCTTTCTGACCATTCTCTGGGCTGAAGAGATCACCCACATGCGCTCCTCACCCAGGGCCACGGGTTGGCTGATGGTCACCATGCTGTCTCTGGCTATGGTCAGTGCGGTCATTTTCCGGCGGGAGAGCTGGTGTCGATACTTGTGCCCTATGGGCGGGCTGATCGGGGTCTGCTCCATGAGCTCCATTATTGAGCTGCGCTCTGATACCACGCTCTGCGCAAACCAGTGCAAGGGGGCCGAGTGCTATAACGGGACCCCGGAAAACCCCGGCTGTCCTCTCTTTCAGCACCTGCTCTTTGTTGATAACAATCAGAATTGCAAATTATGTTTGCAGTGCATCAGAAACTGCCCCAACCATTCGGCATCCCTGAACCTTCGTCTGCCGGGGCGTGAAATATGGCTTTCCAATCAGGTTCGTGACAAAATGTCATTCTTTGTCTGTGCCCTGCTTGGATCCCTTGTGCCGGTCATTTACCTTGAAGCCAGGAACATTACTCTGCAGGGGGGAAGGGTGAAAGCGCTCTACACCCTGGCCCATTTCCTGCTCCCGGTTATTGTAGCCGCAATACTGTATATTCCCGGCCTGCTCAGTTCTCCCGGAACAAAATCCCTCAATTGGCTTCGCTTCTGGCATACCTCGTATGCCTATGTTCCCCTGGCCCTGGCAGCTCACCTTGCCCACCAGATGCAGTTTGTTCCCGGCGGAGAATATTTCCAATACCTCATCCGGTCAAGGGCTGGTGGAATAATCCAGGGGCCAATTGTTCAACCGCTCCAGACAATGGCTCTGATTTCGGGATTGTTATTTTCCTGGTTTTGCCTGTGGCAGATCTACCAGCATCGACGGCAGAAGAAAACCTTCGAGGCGCAATGGTGTTTCTGGCTGGGGCATGCTTTTTTGATGAGTCTTTATGCAGCTATGGTATTTCATCTGATGGTTTTTCGGTAGATAAAACTATGCAGGCTTGAGAAGCGAATCGCTTGCAGGCTTCCAGATTTAAACGGAATGTCACTTACATAAGCCAAGCTTATAATTATAGAGAGAACACAAAGCGCACAGGGAAAAACGATCTCCCGCAGAGACGCAGAGGCGCAGAGAACAACCAATCCGACAAGGCCCTGATGAAAGTCGGGATATGCCGATGTGTCAACGGCCTGGAAGCAAGCAAAAAGTAAAAAGGCACAAGGAGGAACTTATTTTACTCTTACTTTTCAATGACATCCTCTGCGTCTCAGCGTCTCTGCGGGAGAATTACTAATTCTTATGTAAGTGCCATTCGATTTAAACGCCATTCAAGATAAAAAGAAGGGAGGCTTTTTGAGCATGTCTGACAGTATTGACTATACAATTTACGGCGATGATATGCAGCTTGTCGAGATTGAATTAGATCCTGCTGAGGGAGTGAGAGCTGAAGCAGGGGCCATGATGTATATGGACGAAGGAATTGAGATGCAGACCTCTACCGGTGGCGGCGTATTTAAAGGACTCAAACGGATGATCACCGGAGAGAGTTTTTTTATCACCAGCTTCCTGAACAGTGGGAGAGGCAAGGCACACGTTGCCTTTGGTGCTCCCTATCCGGGGAAAATAATCCCTCTCGAATTGGATAAACTGGGAGGCAAATTCATTTGCCAGAAAGACGCTTTCCTGTGTGCAGCCCAGGGGATTGAAATTGAAATTGCTTTTACCAAAAAGATCGGTGCAGGGCTCTTTGGCGGCGAGGGGTTTATCCTGCAGCGGCTCGAAGGTGACGGCATGGCTTTTGCTCATGCAGGAGGAACGATTATCAGACGGGAGCTTCGAGAGAACGAGGTACTGCGGGTAGATACCGGCTGTCTGGTAGCCTTTTCCCCCTCGGTGGATTACGATATCCAATTTGTTGGAGGATTCAAGAACGCTCTTTTTGGCGGGGAAGGGATATTCCTGGCCAGGATGACCGGCCCAGGGCTCGTTTACCTGCAAAGCCTTCCCTTTTCACGCCTTGCGGATCGCATTTATGCAGCCTCCCGCTTTCAGCAAAGAGATGAGCGAAAAGGCATTGCCGGTATTGGTGGTGGTGTGTTGGGTGGAATCCTGGGAGGAGACCGCTCTTTTTAGCGTCCTGGCAATAAGGAGTAAAAAGAGGCTGTCGCCGCTCTCTAACGCTCCTACTTAAAGAAGGATTAATATGCAGGTAGTTACTGCCGCGGTTATTGAAAAAGGTGGTAAGCTCCTGATTGCTCGAAGGAGGAAAGGGGACCACCTGGAAAATAAGTGGGAATTTCCTGGAGGCAAATTAGAGCGGGGAGAAACTCCGGAGCAATGCCTGAGAAGAGAGCTGTTCGAAGAGTTTGGCATTGAGACGAGGATCGGAGACTTTATCTGCTCAAGCAGATTTGTGTACAGCCACATCTCCATCGAGTTATTGGCTTACCGGGCAGAGCATCTCTCCGGAGAGTTTACCGTGCATGAACATGAAGAAATACGATGGGTATGGCCACGCGAACTTGAAGCTTATGATTTTGCCGATGCGGATATTCCTATCGTTAAGAAATTGGTGCAGGGTTGCCCATAGGGTGCGGATGGATATTGAGCGGTATGATTTCAAGGATAGGCGATTATACTGCAAAATTCCTTTATTCATATTCCTGGCATTGGAGAAATAACTGAAAGAAATCTGTGGACAAAGGGTCTCATGACCTGGGATGACTTTTTGGATAACCGGCATGGGAGCGGCTTTGGGATTCAGAAAAGAGAGGCAATTTCGAAATACCCGCTCCTCTCCAAAGAGGCTCTTTCCTCTCGAGATTACCGTTTTTTTGAGGATTGCTTCCCCAATAAGGAAAAGTGGCGGTTATTCGATGAATTTAAAGGTCATGTGGCCTACCTGGACATTGAAACCACAGGTTTATCCCCCTGGGAGGGCTCCATAACCGTCATAGGTTTGTACGATGGAGAACAAGCGAAAACCTTCGTTCAGGGAGACAATCTTCAGGCGTTTACTGATGAAATAGAACGATACAAAATGATAGTCACCTTTAATGGGGCGCGGTTTGATATACCATTTATCAAACAATCCCTCAACGCGCGACTGGACCAGATCAATATTGATCTCATGTACCCTTTAAAGCGGCTTGGCTATTCAGGAGGCTTAAAAGCAATTGAGCAAACGCTTGGCATCTTTCGCCCGATTGAGATTGGAAATATAGATGGTCTTGAGGCTGTGAGGCTTTGGTTTGAATATCACAGAAAGGGTAATCAAAGAGCACTGGAAAGGCTCATAAAATATAATCTTGAGGATACAAGAAACCTCAAGGGGTTAATGGAACTGGTTTACGAGAGGCTCAAAGAGTGAACCTTTCCATTTCTTTAATCCTTTGTAAGATGAGCAGGTATGGAAGCATGGGTTTGAGCGATAGAGAATATAAGCGCTCTTTTTTGATTTATGGGAGACGATGGAGCGTCAGCGGAAAGAGTGCGCCAGACTCAGAGGAGAGAATGTTGAGCTTGATCATTGCTTAAGTCAGCATATTACATTATAATTTAAAGATAACAAATGTTTTAACAGGTTTCGTTACCGGACACTTTTTTCAATTCCTGTAATCAACCGCGAATGCACACGAATAGACGCTAATAAATTCTTTTGATTTGCATTCATTATTGAGTCCTCTTTGTTCAGTTCGCGTTCATTCGCGTTCATTTGCGGTTGTTACCTCAAAAGTGTCCGGTAGCGAATAACAGATATTTAATGCCGATAACCAGATTACCGAGTATCGGTATATGACATCTATTTCGCAAGGCAAGAAATGAAGGCTACAGCTATTAAAGAGCAAAGAACAGGGGCATTGATTCCTTCGGAAACGATTTCTGCTGTTATCCGGGCTATCGCTGAGAGCTTCTCCCCCCAGAAAATTATTCTCTTTGGCTCATATGCATCAGGGCATCCAACACCAGACAGTGATCTTGATCTTTTGGTCATTATGGAGAGTGACCTGCCGCGACACAAACGGGCTGTCCCGATTCGGCGGCTTTTTCGTCCGACTCCCTGCGCCATGGATATCCTGGTTTATACGCCGCAGGAGGCGGAATACTGGAATGGGGTAGCTAACCACATTATTACCGAGGTATTCGAAACGGGAAAGGTTGTGTATGAAAGACCAAACAATGAGAGATCGAAACCGTGAGTTGGCCCTGCAATGGCTGAAAAAGGCAGATCACGACCTGATCACGGCCAGACAAACCCTTGCACTGCCGGATGGCCCGACCGATACTCCCTGCTTTCATGCCCAGCAGGCTGTGGAAAAAGCATTAAAGGGCTATACTGACTTTTCATCAGATTGCTTTCCCCAAGATTCATGACCTGATGAGGCTCATAGATATGGTAATCCCCTCATTGCCAGCTTTGGAAGGTTGCCGAGAGTCACTGGCTGAATTGTCGGAGTATGCAGTAGAGATCCGTTATCCAGGAGATTGGTTTGAACCCTTACGGAGTGAAGCAGAAAAAGCTTTTGCAGTTGCTGAGCAGGTTGTGAATATGGCCAGGGAGTATATGGCAGATAAAATGCAAAAATGAACCTGGCTCAACTCAACACCTGCGGGGTTAAGCCCGTGAAATATAGCGTACATCCCGGGTATCAATCTTGATCCTTTCCCCTTCTTTCATATAACTTGGCACCTGGAGCGTCAGGCCGGTCTCGGTCCGGGCCGTTTTGCTCTGGGCTTGAGCCGTCGCTCCCTTGATCACCGGATCGCATTCGACGATGGTTTGCTCCACAACCTGGGGGAGATCGACATTGACCACATTCCCCTTATAGATATGCAGGATAACATCCAGGCCATCCATCAGAAACAGTTTCCGGTCCCCGATAGTTTCCTCCGACAGGCTCACCTGATCATAGGTTTCCTTATCCATAAAGACAAAATCTCTCCCGTCGGCATAGAGAAACTGGCCGCTTCGTCGCTCGAAATCGGGCTGCTCTACCTTGTCACCCCCCCGGAAGGATTTGTCGAATACCTGCCCGGTGAGTAAATTCCTGCACTTGACCTTGACAAACATATTTGCCCCGCGTGCCGAAGGGGTCTGAAAAGCCAGATCAAGGACTTCAAAGGGAGCATCATCTATCTGGAAAATTTCACCTCGCTTCAGGTCATTTACCACTATTACACCCGCCATCCTTCTTTCTCCTCCTTATATCATGTGGCTACCCTTGGTAATCGTAAATTTACAGAGTTTTTTCTTCGGAGTATACTGGTATCCTGACCTTCCGTCAAGAGGTTGGTTGTCGCCAATAAATTTGTTTCCGTTTGACCTGCAAAGTATGGTATTCTACGAGCATTAGGTTATCCAAGGGCCTATTAATGTTACTGGATTCTAGCCTGAAGCTTATGGAGATCGAATTATGATTGTCTCTCGCCTTATCCTCAAGAATTGGCGTAACTTCCAATCAGTAGACGTCCAATTGGGCGATCGGGTTTTTTTGGTTGGCCCGAATGCATCGGGCAAATCGAACCTGCTCGATGTGTTCCGCTTTCTGCGAGATATTGCTACCAGGCAGGGAGGAGGTTTGCAGAAGGCAGTCAAGGACCGGGGTGGAATATCTAAGATACGCTGCCTGGCTGCTCGGAGATTCCCGAATATTGAAATTGAAATCCACCTGGCTGAAGCTGCCGGTAAGGGGCCACTTTGGAAGTACGGCATTGGGATTACCCAGGAAACCAGTGGCTACCGCCAGCCAATTCTGGCCTACGAGCGGGTATGGGAGCGGCAGGAAGGCGACTTGCTCATCCGCCCGGATAATCAGGATAGAAAAGACAAGGTGCGGCTGACTCAGACACACCTGGAGCAAATTAATGCTAATAAGTGCTTTAGAGGCATCGCTGAATTCTTTGAATCCGTTCTCTATCTGCATCTTGTGCCTCAACTGCTCCGCCACCCTGAAGCTTTCTCAGGGCCTGGCATTTCAGGAGACCCCTTTGGCCGGAGTTTTTTGGAACGTGTTGCCTTAATGCCTTCCAAATCCCGTACTTCACGTTTAAAGAAGATTGAGGAGGCTCTCCGCGTTGCAGTTCCACAACTAAAGCAGCTTACCTTTCAAAAAGATGAGCTCGGCATCCCGCATCTTGAGGCAATTTATGAACATTGGAGGCCCAAGGGGGCCAAGCAGCGTGAAGATCTTTTCTCCGATGGTACCTTGCGACTGATCGGCATGCTTTGGTCACTTCTTGAGGGAGATTCATTATTGCTGCTTGAGGAACCGGAGCTATCGTTAAACTCCGGTATTGTCAGCAAACTGCCCGGCCTGATGGCTAAACTGCACAGGGCAAAAAAAAGGCAGATTATTCTCAGTACTCACAGCGCTGATCTGCTTTCGGACAAGGGCATAGGCGGTGAAGAGGTTCTTCTCTTAACTCCTGACCCGGAAGGCACAAAGGTTGAAGAGGCATCCTCTATTCAGGAGATAAAGGACCTGCTTGAAGGAGGATTGAGCATAGCCGAGGCAGCCCTGCCTCGAACAGTACCCCGGGGAATAATTCAACTGGAGCTTTTTAAATGACAGTACCCATCTCCATCGACATTGCCGTCGAAGATTCACTCAGCGAGGCGGTTTTACGAAAAGTCATTGATCAATCAGGACGGCATTGGCAGGTTGGTACCTGCCACCAGAGGGGTGGCTTTGGCTATTTGAAGCAAAAAATAGAAGGATTTAACTCTGCCGCCAAAGGGAAACCTTTTTTGGTGCTCACAGACCTTGACAGGGCAGATTGCCCGATTGCACTCATTCAGGAATGGCTGACGGTTCCCAGACATCCTGACCTGCTGTTTCGAGTGGCAGTAAGGGAGGTTGAATCATGGCTTCTGGCCGACCGCACCGGGTTAGCTCAATTCCTTGGCATACAGGAATCGCTGGTGCCGGGTGATCCTGATACGATTCCGGACCCAAAACAGTGCTTGATTAGCCTCGCAAGAAAGTCGCGATATCGGGCTTTGCGTTCGGATATCGTTCCATTACCCGGAAGTACCGCAAAACAGGGTCGAAATTACAATGGGTGACTAATCTCATTTGTCCAAAAATCCTGGGACCATTGGATAGCCATGCATCACTCACCCAGTCTGTACCGTACAGTAAACGCCATTGCTCAATTTCAACTAAACCAGTAAAATTCATCCTGTCTTCTTCAGTGGCATGACAATTGCTATTTTATACTGCATGAGGTGAATTTTTCTTTCCCATTACCGTGCCCTTAAGGTCGCAGAAAAAAATTTTTGCGTAATCATGCCGGTCAAGTGAAGAAAATTCCCAAGTGGATTGATTCTCAGGACGAAATCATTTATAGTAGGGTTACTTTTTTATGCCCTGTGCAACTCTGCTCTTTGCCAGTACATTTTATACTCCACGAGAAACAGACTTCATCTCGAATAATACTTGAAATGATTTAATATGGACGATAGTAAGAGGAGATTCATTTCTTATGAAAGTGAAGTTGAATTATGTTGTGCTCACCTGCCTTATTCCTTTCCTGTGTACGGCTATAATCGGATGTTCCCAGGCATTGCTGCCGACAGCGGGAAACCATTCCTCTCAGGAAGCTGACACTTCCCAGGGCGAAGAATTTTTCGAAGAAAATAAGGAAAATCATTCTCAAAAAAAATTTTCTCCCTCACGCAGTCAGGAGGAGAATCATGCCCTGGCTGAAAAACAAATAAAAAGCTCGACCGCTTTTCAGCCCCCGGATGTGCGGGAGTCTGATCTCCAGGCAACGGATATCAACCCGGACGATCAAGCTGAAGCTCAAGAAGAAATCGATTCTTCAGAGGATTATCAGGATGCGGAGTCAGAAAATGGTGACGAAACACCCCTGGAAGAGGATGTCGAGGAAAGCTCCCCGCAGGAGAAGCTGGATGCTGCTCTTCAGCTCTGTCAGGAAGCTCAGAAGCAGTGGGAGGGAGGCAATTCGGACGGGGCTATGGAGAGTCTGGATAGTGCCTATGAGTTGCTGACGTCCGTTGATCCTGATAATGATGCTGACCTGTTGCAGCAAAAGGATGATATCCGGTTTCTGATTTCCAAACGGACGGTGGAGATATACGCCTCCCGGCAAAATGTGGTCAATGGGACACACCGTGAAATCCCCCTGGCCATGAACGAGCATGTAAAAAGAGAAGTCAATTCCTTTCTGGGAATCGAGAGAGAACACTTTCTGGAGGCTTTCAGCCGCTCCGGGCTCTATCGCCCCATGATTGTCAAGGAACTGAGTGATGCCGGTCTTCCAACCAAGCTTTCCTGGCTGCCGCTTATTGAAAGCTACTTTAAAGAAAAAGCCTTCTCCCGGGCCCGTGCTCTGGGTTTATGGCAATTCATTCCTTCAACCGGCTGCAAGTTCGGCCTCAAGAGGGATAAATGGGTCGATGAGAGAATGGATCCGCAAAAATCAACCCGGGCGGCCATTGAATATCTCAGGCAACTGCATCAGATGTTTGGCGACTGGACTACGGTCCTGGCCGCTTATAACTGCGGAGAAGGGACGGTCATGCGGGTAATCCGCAATCAACATATTAATTACCTGGATAACTTCTGGGACCTTTATGATCGCCTCCCCCAGGAAACCGCCCGCTATGTTCCCCGGTTCCTGGCTGCCATTCAGATCATCGAAGATCCTAACCGGTTCGGTATCGATTTAGACCCGCCACTTCCCCCCCTTGAATACGAAACAATCACCGTAAAGCGGCAGATCCCCCTGAAAGGCCTGGCCGAGAAACTGGGGATCGGCGAAAAATTATTGACTGACCTGAACCCTGAGCTCCGCTATCAGATAACGCCAGACTACGAGTACCGGTTGAAGATTCCCCTGAATACCAGAGAACAAGTCCTCGCCTGCCTGGAGTCGATTCCTGAAACCCCTCCGCCGGAACCTGAAGATACGCAGATTGAGCGAATCAAGCAAAAAGCCAAGAATACTCTGGCAAAAACTAAACCAAAGCCCGCACCTGAGGCAATTACCGTCCGGCTGAGGAAGGGAGACACCCTCAATAAATTAGCCCGGAAGTACGGGACCACGGTCAAAGCAATTGCGGCAGCTAACCGCATCAAGAGCACCAAGCGGCTTAAGGCTGGCCAGCAGCTTCGCATTCCACTCAAGCCTGACAAGGTACTCTCTCAAAATAATTCCTCTCCTGCTCAGAAAGGGAAGAAGAAGGCTGATGTCAGTCGATACCAGGTCTACTTGGTTAAAAAAGGAGACTACCCAGCAAAGATAGCCAAAAACCATAATCTGGATTTGGCTGAATTTTTAAAGCTCAATAAGCTTTCTTCCAGGAGCACCATTCGCCCTGGTCAGCGTGTCCTGGTTAAGATTGATTAGTGGCTTCACTGCTCTCCTCCCCCCTTGAAGGGGGAGGCTGGGTGGGGGTGATGGTTATTTTCACCTTCCTCATTGATAAAAGGGAAATGGACAATTATCTTTACTGATAACTGAAGACTGATAGCTTCTTTTCATCAGTGCCTTTTGGCATCCTCAAAATACTGCGCATAAGCGCTGTCTGACTCCCATACCCGAACCGAAGATACCCGAGCCGATGATCCCTGGAGCTCCTCGCTGGCCTGCTCGAATATATATTTGGCAATGTTTTCCGAGGAAGGATTATGCTCCTCGAAGGGAGGCAGGGTATTTAAGTTTGTGTGATCAAGGGTCTGCAGGATATCGTGCAGACACTTTTTCAGATGCTTAAAATCCAGGGCCAGCCCCACCTCGTTGACCTGTTCCGCGGTGACATAGAGCTGAACCCTCCAGTTATGCCCGTGCAGTGATTCGCATTTTCCCCTGTAGCCCCGCAACTGATGGGCTGCTGCAAAGCTTGCACTGACCATGAGTTTATACATGCTCTCCTCCATCCGGTTGGTGATTCAATTGCTTCCTATTTTGAATATTGCCGAATGTGCATCTTTCGTTTTGAGCTATTTTATTTTAAAATGTCATTAGCTGAGCGCTATGCACCATAATAAATCCTTCACCCCAACCCTCGCCCCTCATGGGCACATGGCTATCCCTCCAAGGCTAACGGTACGCCTCTCGGCGATGCTTTACCCGACATTCTCTTTGACCCTCCAATCTTGCGGGCACCAACAGGTCTAGGGAGAATGGCACTTACATAAGAATTAGTAATTCTCCCGCAGAGACGCTGAGACGCAGAGGATATCATTGAAAAGTAAAAGTAAAACAAGTTCCTCCTTGTGCCTTTTTACTTTTTGCTTGCTTCCAGGCCGTTGACACATCGATATATCCCGACTTTCATCAGGACCTTGCCGGATTGGTTGTTCTCTGCGTCTCTGCGTCTCTGCGGGAGATATTTTTTTCCCTGTGTGCTTTGTGTCCTCTCTATATTATAAGCTTGGCTTATGTAAGTGCCATTCGGTCTAAGCCGTTTATAGTATATCACAGCTTCATCCCGGTCATCTCTTCGATCTGGGCAATCAGGGCTGGAAGCAGTTCTGCCTCACTGCGTTTATCGACAATTTTACCGTTTCGGAAAACGACCCCGATCTGCCGGCCTCCGGCAATTCCGACATCGGCTTCTTTTGCCTCTCCGGGGCCATTTACCACACAGCCCATAATGGCCACCTTCAGAGTTTGCGAAAGGTGGCCGATTCGCTCCCGGACCTCTGCGGCCAGCTTCTGGATATCGATTTCACAGCGGCCGCAGGCAGGGCAGGAAATAATTTCCGGCCCGCGCTGACGGATCCCCAGAGCGCGCAGGATTTCATAGCCTGCCCGCACCTCAAAAACGGGATCCGCGGTCAGAGACACCCGCATCGTATCCCCGATCCCTTCAGCGAGCAAAATTCCCAATCCGACAGCGGATTTGATTCCGCCGCAGAAGGCATCTCCGGTCTCGGTAATGCCAAGATGGAGAGGATAATCCATTTCTTTGGCGATCAGCCGGTATGCTTCAATCGTGTCCGGTACCGAAGAGGATTTCAAGGATATTTTGATCCGGGAAAATCCCATCTCCTCAAGAAGTTCGACTTTCCGCCGGGCACTTTCCACCATAGCTTCGGCTGGTGCTCCGCCGTATTTCTGATACAGGTCCTTTTCCAGCGACCCGGCATTGACTCCGACGCGGATAACGGTACCGCGGTCGAGGGCCACCCGGATCAGCTCCTGTAAATGGGTGCGTGATCCGATATTGCCCGGATTGATGCGAAGCCCCTCGACGCCGCCTTCCATAGCCATGATAGCCAGCCGGTAATCGAAGTGGACATCGGCAATGACCGGAATCGGGCTGTGCTGAACGATGTAGGGAATCTGCCGTGCAGCATCCCGGTCGGGCACGGCTACCCGGATGATTTCGCAGCCAGCCTGAGCCAGCCGCCTGATCTGGTCCACCGTAGCCTCACGGTTCCGGGTGTCGGTTTTGGTCATGGATTGAACCGAGATGGGGGCACCATCACCGATTTTCACCTCCCGCAGCCAGATGGACCTGGTCGTCTTTCGCTGTATGTTCATGGTTTATGTACCTTTTGTTTGTTTTGCCTATTCATTTCTCCACATTCTCACTCGTCTCCTGTGCTTTTCTCTGTGTTTCTCTGTGCCTCTGTGTCTCTGTGTTGTCCTTTGTATTTCCTCGAAAAGAGCCGATGCCGAAATCGCCCTAGAAGTTTCTCTGAATCTTCCCCCCGTGCAATAAAAAGTAACCGGCGGCTGTCAGTTCCAAGATACTCCAGAACCACCGTAAGGTGGTCTTCGGGCAGAAGATCTTCGATTTTCTCCGCCCATTCCACCAGGGTGACTCCCTGGCCGAAAAAATATTCCTCGTAGCCGAGCTCCTCCAGCTCTTGCGGGCTTGCGAGGCGGTAGACATCGAAGTGATAGACTGGAACGGTCCCCCCGTACTCGTTGATGAGGGTAAAGGTAGGACTGGTCAGGTAGCGGTCCTGCACCTTCAGGCCCCGCAGGATGCCCTGGACCAGGCAGGTTTTGCCTGCTCCCAGATTGCCGGACAGGGCAACGAGCTGGCCGCGGGATGAGGATTCACCCAGTAATTCACCCAGCACTTTTCCCAGGTCATGGGTTTCCTGCGGGCTTAAGGTGAATATGATTAATCTCCTGATTTTCCGATCTTCCCTGTTCATCAATAATCGTATCACTCAAGGCGGAAGCTGAAGGGGATAATCCCCCATTCCAGATCGCCCCTTCCTTTGCTCACCGGCTCAAACCGATACTTGCGTAAATACTCCGTAGCCACTACATCCAGCCGGGGGTCCAGTTTCTGCATCGGCACCACCCGGACGACAGACCCCTGGCTGTCTACCCAGAATTTCAGCCGAATCCGGCCCTGTGTCTGGCCCTGATAGCCTTCCGGATAGCGTGGAGGATAGGGTGGTTTATACAGGATGCGGCGGGGCTTTCCCGACCATTCAATATCAGCGCTGGCTGAAGAGAAGAGGGTCTCTTTGGCCACTTCTTCCGCTGCCTCCTCATCGCCAAAGTCCACTTCCTCCGGCACTGGCTTTGGCAGGCTCTCTTCCTTTTTGACCGCATCCTCAACCGGTTTTGGCGGCGGCTGGGGCGCTGCTGCCGGGAGCTGTTTGGGCTGGCTGGCCATCTCATCTGCCAGGGTCTGATCGATCACTTCATCCTCCAGGGTTTTGTCTGCATGGGGCAGGGGGGGCGATTCTTTCCGCTGCGGCCGGGGTGGGGGCGCAAAGGAAGGCATCTGAACATCCCGGACAGCTTTCATCCGCTCCAGGAGCTTCGGGTCAATTTCAGGGGCAGGAACATCCCCCTGAGCCTGCGGTCGGGCTTTTTTCTTCTGAACCGGCGAGAGTGCGGTCTGAATGAGATGGACCTGAGTACAGGGTGATCCGCCGATCCGCTCTTCCGGGCTTATCGGCCTGAATTTCGGTATCAGATAGATAAGGAGTGCATGCATCAGGAGAGAGACAGCTATAAATGTGGGTAAGCTTCTATTCTCCATCATAGGGACCAGTTATTCGTCGTCAAAGGTATTTATTATTATCATCATTTTTCATCCTCCGGCCTGGTGGCGATAGCCAGGGTTTCAATGCCCGACTTTTTGGCTATGTCCATAACCGAAACAACCAGTCCGTGGGGGACAACCTCATCTGCCTTGACGATCAGGACGGACTTGCTTCCCTGACTTCGGGCCTTGATCAGCCGGTCGGGCAACTCGGCCAGAGAAACCATATCTTCGTTCAGGTAAATTTTTTTCTCCCTGGTGATGGTGGCCACCAGTTCCTTTTCCTGTTGCAGGTCCTTGGTGCTGGCCTTGGGGAGCCTGACATCGATGCCGGTCTGGGCCATAAAGGAAGTGGTAATCATAAAGAAGATTACCAGCTGCAAAGTCACATCGATCAGGGGAGTGAGATTGATATCCAGTTTGGATCCACCGTCGTAGTCATTCGAAAAATTCATTGTTCTTCCCCTTTCACCTCAAGGCATCCCGGTGGGCAAAGCTTTTTGGGCTCTCTTCTTTTTTCAGAATATCAAGAAGCTCCATGGAGGTATTTTCCATATCCGAGATGTATCCGTGGGCTTTCTTGGAGAAGTAGTTATGGGCAACCAGCGCAGGGATGCCAATGATCAGACCCGCGGCAGTGGTAATCAACGCCTCGCCGACTCCGCCAGCCAGGTCTTTGGGATGGCCGACTCCGATGGTTGCCACTACCTCAAATGCCTTGATCATTCCGGTTACGGTCCCCAAAAGTCCGAGCAGCGGAGCGACCGTGGCCACGGTGGACAGGGGAGCGAGGTGTTTTTGCAATTTTGTCGATTCCCTTTTGCCCGCATGCTCGATGGCCTCCTTAATCTCATCGCGTGAGGCATGGATCTTTATGATTCCTGCCTCGATAATTTTCGAGATGGCAAAGGAACTGTTGCCGCAAATGGCAATAGCCTCATTCATCTTGCCCTCATGGAGCAGTTTTTTTATTTTGCTGACAAACTCAGGGGGATGGATCCTCGACTCCCGCAGACTATAAAGCCGTTCAAGTACAATAGCCAAACCCAGCACCGAGCAGAAGAGGATAGGAACCATTACCCATCCTCCCTTAATAATATAGTCAATCATGCCTTCCTCCTTGGTTTATATCATATATGGTAAAAATATGCTATTTCTTTTTCTTCTTCGATGCAGAGAGCACGCTGATCCTTCGGATGGCTTCCTTCTGTAATTCAGCATCCCGGGCACCCTTGACTACCTTCTGATAGGCACTCTTTGCCTGTTCGCTGTTTCCCTGCCGCTCATAGAGCTCCCCTACCCGGTAGTAAACCTTGATTTTCCACTCTTCCTCGTCAGGATAGAGGTAGGGGATTTTCAGGTAATCGGCGATGGCCTGTGAATAATTTCTCAACTGGGTTTTCGCCTCTCCGAGATGGAACAGGGAATTAAGCCTCATTTCCTTGTTCGGGGATTTGGCAGAATCACTGAAGGCGCGTGCTGCATCCTCGTAGTGGGCTTCGCTGAAAAAGGCCTGGCCGAGTTTGAACTGGACCTCGTGAAAGAAGGGGCCTTCGGGAAATTTCTCAGCCAACCGAAGGTAATTCTCCCTGGCTTCAGCCTGATTTCCCAGTTTCTCATTGGATGCTCCCCGGTAGTACAGTGCCTCATGGAGGAGAACCTCGGGTTTTTCAAATTTCAAAACAGCATCGCACTCTGCAATGGTTTTTTGAAACTGGTCCAGAGCAAAGTATGCCCTGGCCAGGCCAAGGTGAATATCCATTGCCCGTGTGGTTTGCGGAGACATCTCGATGAGTTTGATAAATTCCTCAATAGCCCGCTCATGCTCACCCGCCTGGAGATGGATTGAGGCAACCTTGTACATGGCCTCATCCAGCAGTTTTCCTTTGGGGAACTTCTGGACCAGAGTCTGGTAATTTTGAATGGCTTCCGGAAGATTTCCCCGGGTGAAAAGCGTTTCGCCAATCTGGAACTGCAGTTGCTCACTGATCGGGTTATCTTTATATTTCTCGATGAAATTCTTGGATGTGTCCAAATACTGATCAATCATTCCCAGCCGGTCGTAGCAGAGGATCGTCCCGTATTCAGCCTCGATTCCCACCGAAGTATTGCCAAGTTTTGCACTCAGCTCCTGATAGCGCGAAAGGGCCGGTGCATATTGTCCGAGGTTATAGAGGCAATCGGCTATTCTGATCTGCGCCTGCTCGATAAAACGGCTCTTTGGGTAATCCCGCAGAAGGATCTGAAATTCCTTCATGGCCTCCTGGAATTTACTGTCCTGGAAAAAGGTCAGCCCGATGTAATACTGCGTCTGGTCCCGTAAATCGCTCTGAGGAAACTTGGTGAGCATCCGGCGGAATTGCCTGATCGCTTCCTTCGTCTCGCCCATCCGGGAATAGGTCAGGGCATAGCGGAAAGCGGCTGTATCGATGAGCGATGATGTGGGGAATCTGGCCATCAGTTCTTCGAGGCATTTCTGGGACTTGGCATATTCTTTCAGGTTATGCAGACATTCAGCCTGGCGGAAAAGGGCATCCGGTACAAGCTGGCTGTCCGGGAAACTCGTGGCCATCCGGGAAAACTCTCTGGCCGCCTGGGTCCAGTCTTCCAGCCGGTAATAGGCCCAGCCGATCCCATGCTGTGCCGGGGCGCTCCATTTGCCTTCCGGATACTCGTCCAGGAGCTGTGAATAACTGCGAATGGCCGCCTGGTAATTCCCCTGGCGGAAATAGGATTCCCCGATCCAGTAAATCGCCTGATCGGCCAGACTGGTGCCCGGATATTCATTGAGTAATTTTTGCAGGTCCACAATAGCCCTGGCATACTGCTCAAGGAGAATGGAACAGGTTCCTGACCGGAAATAGGCAGTTTCCGTGTACTCGTTCGAAGCCGCAGGCGGAGTTAATTTGTTATACCAGGTTGCGGCTTCCGCGTACTGCTTTTGATTATAACAGGTTTCGGCCAGCATGAAAATCCCGGAGATCCGCAGGGGCTCTTCGATCCCCTGACGGTCCAGCAGGGTTTTGAGCTTCCCGGAAGCTGCCTGGTACTCCCCGGTCTTAAACAGGGACCAGGCAACCCCGAAGAGTGCCTGATTGTAAACGGGAGACGTGGGATAGTCGGCCAAAAGCTGCTCGTAGGCTTTTTGTGCCTGCGGGTAATCTTCCAGCATGAAGTAACATCGCCCCTGGCGAAACAGGACCTGAGAGATCAGGCTGCTGTTCGGGTATTTTTCCCGCAGAACCTTGAGCCGGTCAAGAGAATCCTGAAACCGGGAGGTCTTGAAGCTGATCCAGGCCAGGCCATACAGGGCAGATTCCGCCAGGCTGTGGGAGGGATATTTGGAAAGAAATTCCGTATAGAGCTTTTCACTGGTTTCAAATTCATTGAGGTTGAAAAAACACTCCGCCTGCCAGAAGATGCATTGAGAGAGAAAAGGGCTCTGGGGAAATTCCCGGATCAACTGCTGATAGTTGCGGGCAGAATCCCGGTATTTTCCGAGGTGATAGAGATCTGCGGCCAGAAGATAATAGGCTTTTTCCCGCAGGGGGCTTAACCCGAACAGATTGATTACGGATTGAAGATGCTGGCTGGATGCCTGGAACTCTCCCCTTTGAGCGTAAATCCACCCCAGGGAGTAAAAAGCATAGTCAGCATACTGCGACTGGACGGAGCGGGCAATGACCCGCTGATAGGAGGAAATGGCCTTATCCATCTCTTTCAGGTTAAAGTAGGATTCTCCTGCCCAGTAAGCCGCCATCCCTTTGTAAGGGCTGTTCGGGTATTTTTTAATCAGCTTTTCAAAGGCTGATGCGGCCTGCCGGTAATTCCCCCGGGAATATTCATGCTTTCCGTACTCATAATAGCCATTGTCCCGCAGGACAGTCCGGGAAAAGGCTCCGCCGCACGGCATACCAAAGAGGCAGCCAAACTTGGGCTTGATCGCGGGTTTCATTTTTTCTTCCGCACCGATGACCGGCGCGATACCTGCCTTGGCCGCTTCGCTGGGAACATCCTTGACTCCCAGGGCCGACATGGCCGGCATCTGCAAGCTGGTTTTATCCTCTTTGAATTTTAATTGATAATCCCCCGTGACCACCACTTCCGGCAGGGTAATCCCCGGTTTGGTCTCACCATCGGTAGCTCGAACCAATGAGGGGTGAATCCAGCAGATTATCGCCCAGCATGATACCAAAATCCAGAACCTTACCGATAAGCTTTTCTGTGCGGGGCACAGCCCCTGGTGTGTTATCCGCTTCAAGGGTTACTCATCCTCCCTTCACAAAGACAATGACTGTCTGAAGAAAACAAGCAAGCGATATAAGTTTAAGGACTTCCTTTGATTTGAGACCGCAATTTTTCAATCCTCTGGAGGGCGGTGGGCCTGAGCTGATTTTCACTTTTACTCTTGGCCACCTTCTCGTAAAGCTCCAATGCCTTGTTAAGCTCTCCGCGATGCTCGTAAATTCCCGCTGCCCTCATTTGCGCCATAACCGCCCAATGTGCGATCCCATCATATTGCCGGGGAATCTGCAATAAAATTTGAACAGCCTTATCGTAATTTTTCTGGCTCGCCCAGGACTCTCCCAGCCAGTAAAGGGCCTCCGCGGCCACATTCCGGTCGGCTGATCCTGAGGCGCTTTCGTAAGCCCTGACAGCCTGAGGAAACTGCCGGGACTGATAGGAAATGGCCCCCAGTTGAAGCCACGCACTGTCAGCGATCGGATTACTTTTAAATTCTCTGACAATGCGGTTCAACTGCTGCCCGGCCAGATCCTGCTTTCCCAGTTTCTGATTGCTGAGGGCAAGATAATACCAGGCTTCAGGCAAGTACATGCTTTTCCCATAGCTGTGGATAAATGCCTCCAGTCTGCCGGCGGCCAGGGAATATTTTTCCAGCTTAAACTCCATGAATCCGCTTTGAAAGGCTGCCGTTTCCGCCAAATCATCCTTCGGATATTTCTCCAGAAACTGCTGGTACATCTCCAGGGCTTTTGGAAACTGCTGAGCCTGGTAAAATGACAGCCCCGCTCCATACAGGGCCAGCCGGATATCGGGGGAATCGGGATAATCATGCACAACTTTCTGGTAATTCTGAGCCGCCTTACCGTAATTCCCCGATCGATATTCAACATCCGCCATATTCAACCAGGCTTTGGCAACTTGTTGTTTATTTTGTGGATACCTGGTAGTCAATTCCTGAAAGGCTTTCAATGCCTGCCCCTCATCCTGCAATTTCAGATAAGCCGACCCCAGGCCATAGGCTGCATCGGCAGCATGGCTGTGATTCGGGTAATTGTTGAGGAATTGCCGGTAAGATTGGCTTGCCTCCTTCCATTTTCCAGCCTGACTGTTCGACTCCGCTGACCAGAACAGGGCATCGCCAGCCAGCCTGCTGCCGGGACACTGGCCGAGCAGCTTCTGGTAAAAGCTGTCCGCCTTCTCATAATCTTTTTTGAAAAAATACAGTTGGCCCAGCCGGTACAGGGCTTTGTCCAGCAGGTCGCTCTTGTCTGGATACTGATCGAGCAGTTTTTGATACCAGGTGAGAGACTGTTCGTAATTTTTTTGCTTGAAATACGACTCTGCAATCCGAAACTGAGCATAGGGAACCTTGGGCGAGTTGGGATACAGCCGCAGCAATTGGGAAAACTGGTCAATAGCCAAATCATGGAACCCATCCTTATACGCGCCAAGGGCAACCGCATACAGACTATTCTCATCAGTGCCCTGAGCAGAGGATATCCGTGCGGATTGAAGAAACACCATACCAGCCAGCAGCACAGAGCACACAGATACGAGGAGAGCTTTCTGATCGGTCATAAGCAGTATACCTGGTACTGTGCCGGGCACTCCATTGGGTGATAACCTGGGCATAATAACTTTAAGTTTATGTATTTCCATCGGTAAAGAACTATGCTCCTCAGTTTAACATACTTTGCTGAGAAATTCAATTTTATCAGGCAGCAGTGATAGAACCGACATTCCGCTCTGATACAATTCTCAACTACTGGGGAAAGAAGATAAGATAAAATGGGCGAGAGCAATTAAGAACCGCTCTAACATGAGAGAGCCCGCTCTACCTGAGGAGCGGAGAAATTGTTTCTATGGACCATTGCTGCAGCAGGGTCCCTTCGCAAATCTGGAGATCGATAAAGGCTTCGATCTGATCGATAATAGCCGTGACCTCGCGGACCCGGGCTTCGGTGAGATCCCGCTGGGCCTGAAAGACCAGCAGGTTTGTGGACCTGCCTACCCGGAATTTTTCCTGTTCGACCTTCAGTTTTTCTTCCTGTTTGCTGCGATTGGCCTGCAGGGCGAAAATCTGTTCCCGGCAGCGCTCGATTTCCCCAATTGCCTTGCGGACCTCGACCTGGATAATCTGTTTCAAGTTCTCGATGCTTTCCAGGTATTTGAGGCGGCTTAAGCCGGCCCTGCGGGACTGAGCTTTGGCCTGGGTATTTTCAAGGGGCCGTGACAGGTTCAGACCGACAATATAGTCGGAGTCATCGAATTCACTGATGGATTGAGGAAATTCCGGGCCGGAGGCCATGTTTTTCAGGGTGATGAAAAAATCCAGCCGGGGAAGGAGCCCGTTTCGGGTCCGCACCACTTCAAGATCCCCTTTCTGGAGATTGAGATAGGCCTGTGCAAGGTCGGGCCGAGACCGGAATGCCGTGGCCACGTGCTCCTGAACATTGCCGGTTTCCCGGTCAATGGGAGCGGGAGGTGTGGTGAGGCTGACCTTCCGGTCCCAGAGGGTATCAACATCAGGGTTGAGGAGGCGGAGAAAATCGAGGGTCCGCTGGGAGAGTGCGCTTTTGGCATCGATGACCTTTCCCTTTTCGGCAGCCACTTCGGCCTGGGCAAAGATAAGCTCTGATTCGGCCTGTTTTCCCAGTCTGATCCTCTCCTGGGTTTCATCCATCTGTCGCTCGGATAATTCCAGAGATTTTTCCCGGATATTCAGGGTCTCTTTGGCCAGCACCAGATCCCAGTAATTTTTCTGAACCCTGGCCACCAGTTCGATGATGTATTGTTGCAGCTCATAGGCGGAAATCTGCTGATCGAATTCCGCCTGACGGACGAGTGAGAGATTGACCTTTCTCCCCACCCCCTGGAGAAGAGGCTGGGTCAGAGTCATGCTGGCGGAGGTGGAATAGCGGGTGGATGATGTCGATGATTTTTCGTTGGGTGAATCCGTTTTCCTGATCAACTGATTTTTTTCTTCATCGGAATATTGGCTTCCCAGGTCGAATTCCAGCTTGGTGCCGGTCGAAAAGAGTTTGGAAAATCCCAGAACTCCTCCATACGATTGCGTCTCCTTATCGAGGGTCGCCTTCTGTACATCGCCAAAGTACTCATCATAGTATTGCTCGAATATGTCATCCGGCATATTGGGGTATTCATCGCGGACATTTTTGCGGATATCCTTCCGGTTGAGGCTGGTTTCATCCGTGGTTTGTTCAGCCTGCAGTTTAATGAACGGCGAAAAGTCAAACGGGGCTTTCCGTTCTTCGACCGCGGTCTCGGCAATCTTGGGATTGACGATCTGGACCTTGAGGTCCCGGTTGCGGT
This sequence comes from bacterium, assembly GCA_040755755.1. Taxonomy (NCBI): domain Bacteria; species bacterium. The sequence continues at coordinate 122,956 of JBFLZW010000002.1, forward strand.
TTAAAGCCAGTAAGATTGCATCTTCCAGCGTGAAAGACAACTCCTGCGGGCCGGAGGGTCCCGGTTCTTCGGCTGGTATATCCTCCTCCGATTCCGAAGGCTCCCGGTCAGGTTCCGAAAGCTCCCGGGTTGTCCGTGGAGGCTCTTGTGCCCTGGCCTCCGGAATGAAAAAGACTGGCAGCAGGGATAGAAGTAACCAGATAACAAGCGGGCTGATCTTCATAGGTTCTCCTTTGCGTGGATACAGGGGGTTACTCATATCGTAAAGCCTCGATCGGGTCCTGTTTGGCGGCCCGCATAGCCGGATAAAAGCCGAAAAAAGTTCCGACGGCTGCGGAAAAGGAAAAAGCGATTATTACATAGACCGGCTGGATAAAGGTAGAAAAGGAAAAAAGAGCATCGATCAGATAGCAGGCCCCGGTGCCAAGTGCGATGCCGATTCCTCCACCGATGAGGCTGATCAGGGTGGACTCGAAGAGAAACTGCCGCAGGATATCGCGGTTGCGGGCCCCCAGTGCCTTGCGGATGCCGATTTCCCGTGTTCTTTCGGTCACCGTGACCAGCATGATGTTCATGATCCCGATTCCTCCTACCAGCAGGGAGATGCTGGCAATCCCGCCAAGCAAAAGGGTCAGGGCCATGGTGATGGAGTTGAGCGTGTCCAGAACCTCGGCCTGGCTCTGCAGGGTGAAGTCGAGGGGCATATCCGCCGGGATCCGGTGCTGATACCTCATCACGGCCGTGATTTTCTCCTTCGCTTTCTCAGGATCGACTCCCTTTTTGATCTGAAGATCGATGCCTCCCAGGTAATCAAGCCCGAAGAGCTGCTTCATGGCCGTAGTATAGGGAATGATGAGCTGATTGTCCGGATTGTACCATCCCTCGTCACCCTTAACGCTGAGAACTCCGATGATCTTGAAATTCAGGCCGTTCACCTTGACTATCTTGCCGATGAGGTCGCGTTTTCCGAACAGGTCGTCGGCGGTCTGGGAGCCGATAACAGCTACTCTGGCCTGTTCTCTGGTTTCGGTTTCATCGAAAATCCTCCCCTTCTGGAGGGTAAAGTTTCGGATCGGGAAATAGGTCACCGCCGCGCCGGTTATCGGCACGCGGGTGTTCTGGTTCAGGTATTTTACCTGAGCACTGCCCCGGAGTACGGGTGAAAGATGCAGAACATCAGGAACCTTGTGCAGTATGGCCTCAGCGTCTTCCAGCCTGAGCGTGTCGTAGGAGCTGTTCTGGACGCCGCGGCTCCCTTTTTGGCCGGGCCGCAGGATCATCAGATTGCTCCCCAGGGAGGAAACCTTCTGGGTAATCTGCCGCTTGGCCCCTTCTCCAAGGGCCAGCATGGCAATTACCGCCCCCACGCCGATGATGATGCCAAGGGTTGCCAGAAAAGAGCGCATCTTATTGGCCCACAGGCTTTTGATGGAAACCTTGATCAGGGTCCACAGCAGCATTCTTTGGTTCTCCTTACATGATCTGGCCATCGCGGATGCGGATCTGGCGCTGGCATTTTTGGGCAATTTCCTGTTCATGGGTGACAATGATAATTGTCCGCCCCTCCTTGTTGAGGTACTGCAAAACCGCCATGATCTCTTCACTGGACTTGCTGTCCAGATTACCCGTGGGCTCATCGGCCAGAATTATGGACGGATTGGTTACCAGAGCCCGGGCAATGGCCACCCGCTGCCGCTGTCCGCCGGAGAGCTGGTTCGGCTCATGGTGCATGCGGGAAGTCAGGCCGACCTGCTCAAGTGCCCTGGCAGCTTCCATCTTGGCCGCCGGATGTCCGGAATAGAGGAGCGGAAGCTCCACGTTTTCCAGGGCGCTCATGCGGGGAAGAAGATTAAAGGTTTGAAAAACAAAGCCTATTTCGCGGTTTCGGATTTTAGCCAGCTCATCCTTCCCAAACCTTGATACATCCTTGCCATTGAGAAAATAGCGGCCGGAGTCAGGGTGGTCCAGGCAGCCGAGAATATGCATGAGCGTGGATTTCCCGCTCCCCGAAGCACCCACGATGGCCAGCATTTCGGATTTTTCCACCGTGAGAGAAACCCTGTTGAGGGCCAGGATTTCCTGCTCGCCCATCCGGTATTTTTTGGTAACTTCATCAACCACCAGCATGAAAGACCTCGCTTACTATCCTACTCCCCCCCCGAACCTCTTCTCAGACCCAAAAGGGGCCTTTTTTCTTCCTGGTCCGCATCCTTTTGCCTTCCGGTATTTGACCATTTGCTGTGAACCTGCCCTGAAATCAGGCGGACTTCTTCCCCTTCCTCCAGGCCGCTGATTACTTCGGCTGTTCCGCCGTTGTCAAGCCCCAGGGTAAGGGACCGGGTTTCAATCCTTCCGTCAGGTAAAACTACCTGGACTTTCGGGCCTTCGGATGAAAACTCGACCGCATCGTCCGGAACCAGCACCACATTGGCTTTTTCTCGTGAAACAATCTGGACATTGGCCGTCATCTCCGGCTTCAGGAGGGATTTATTCTTTCCCAGAACCTCGATCTTGACGTCAAAGGTCACAACATTGCTGATATTGACTCCCCGGGTGGCGATTTGAACCACCTGGCCGTCAAAGTGCACATCCGGGTAGGAATCCACGGTAATCTTTGCTTTCTGACGCAGTTTGACCTTGCCGATGTCACTCTCGTCAACCGAGGCTATGACAAAAATCCGGGAAAGGTCCGACAGGGTCAGAATCGTGGTCCCGCCGCCGATATTGTTGATTCCTGATGAGATGATCTGGCCGATCTGCACATTCCTGGCGGTCACGGTCCCGTTCACGGGCGAAAGTATCCGCGTATCCTGAAGACGCTGCCTGGCGATTTCAAGATCCACCCTGGCGGCCCGGACCCGGCTCTCCTCGAGCTGGACAGCATGCCGCCTGAGCTCGATCTCCATTTCCTGGGTCTTGAATTCTTCCTGCTTGACCAGGGCTTTTTCGTGGGCGGCTTTGGCCCGCACGGCCTCGGCTTTGCGGGTATCCAGCTCCTCCTGGCTCGACAGTTTTTTCTGAAAAAGCTGCTCCTCCCGTTTGGCTTTGTTTTCCGCATCTTCCCAGGTAGCCCTGGCGGAGGATATCTCGGCCTGAATATTCAGTTTGGTGGTTACCAGTTGATTTTCGGCAATAGCCAGATCCTGCCTGGCATTGTTGAGCTGGGAGGTGGCCGCTTCCAGGGCGGCCTGGGCTTTTTCCAGATTCCGCTGCTCATCCGTGGGATCCAGTTCCACCAGAAGATCAGAGGCACGGACGAAGTCGCTGACATCAAAGGGGAGCTTCTTCACCTCTCCACTGGCCTTTGATTTGATTTCCACATCCTGGTTGGAAACCACCTTCCCCGTGCAGGCAACGCTTACCTGAATGGCCCCCCGTTTGATTTGAGCTATGGCAAACTCTTTCTCCTTCTCTTCTCCCTGTGAGGACAGGGTTCTTAACCGTATGATGACCACAGACACCAGGAGAACCAGGATAATAAGGATAATCCAGCGCTTCATAGCTTGACCTCCCATACAGCCCAAAATTATTCAGGAAAGCATCTTATTAGTGAGAAATCATGGCATTTTAAAAATCATCCCTGCTCATCCTGTCCCGCAGCTCATCAAGGTGGCAGGTATCGTTCAAGCCGGTCAGGATAAATTTTCCTGATTGATAATCCAGCATGGACAGGGCCGCAGTGTCCTGCCTGATCTGCCAGAAATGCGAATTGTCCAGGCCGAGGACGGCGCAAAACAGCATCTTGATGACGACCCTGTGGGAAACAAGGACAAGCGGGGCCTGGTTCTCTGTCTGGTCATGCTGGATAATCAGCCTGTCCAGGAAGGTTTCAACGCGCTGTCGAACCGAGGACAGGCTCTCGCCATCCGGAATATGAACCATATGCGGGGCCTCAAGCCACTCCTGATACAGGTCCGGATACTCCTGCTGGACTTGAATGTGCCCCTTCTTCTCCCATGATCCGTAATCGATGTCGATCAGCATATCCTCCTGCATGATCGGGGGAGATTCTGACTGTTCTCCCTGAACAGCCAGGGCCGTCTCGACAGCCCGCTTGAGGGGGCTGGTATAGATGCCCTGAATCGGCTGCCCGCGAAGCCTTCGTCCCAAAAGACTGACCTGCTGACGTCCGGTTTCACTGAGGCTGATATCTACCCGGCCTCGAAAAATCTTTTCTTTGTTCCAGGAGGTTTCTCCATGACGGATAACAAGGATTCTTAACATTGCTGGTCACCTTTCTTCTCCAGAAAAGGTAATGTTACCTTTTCGGTTAAATGTGAATTTTATCGCCAGGGCGAGAATATATTTTTTCTCGTTCTCTATCAAGATATGGATTTCCGCTCCCTGCTTAACACTACACTACATCAAGACTTTTCTGTGGTGATAGAGGAATTGCCATAATACATCACCCCCACCTCACCTCCCCCCTCAAGGGGGAGGTGAGGTGGGGGTGAATAAAACCAACGGAGTCCTCTAACCAACTCCTCTTATGTGAGGGAAAAGGAAAAAGTCTCGTTGCAATACTAAAAGCTGCGGGGACAGGCTTCGCGGGAATGACGGCAGAAGCCTCTCTATTTTTTCATAAAAGTGTCCGGCAGTAAATAATTATAATAACCATATCACCAAAAATTACAACATATCAAATACTCTCCATGCGATTGCCCTGGATTGTGAGCTTGACACTGCTCTCTTTTTTTTATATCCTTGGAATAAAGGTTTTAGTCTCTAGCACGATAAGGCAAATAGCAGGGGGCCATGATTGTCCCTTGATGATAGGAGAATGGATGCATGAAAACACGAGATACTGCTCTGCATCTGGATACCAAATTCACCTATGAGGATTATCTTCATTTTCCGGAAGATAAAAGGTATGAGATTATCGATGGGGAGGTTAGTTTGGCACCATCACCAGATAGAATCCATCAGGATATATTAAGAGATTTGGGGTTCATTCTCTGGGAATTTGTCAAAAAAAACGATCTTGGCCTGGTGTATTATGCCCCCTTTGATGTGGTCTTATCTGATACCGATATCGTTCAGCCCGATCTTATCTTCGTCTCCAAAGAGCGAAAGCTTATCCTGACGGAGAAAAATATCCAGGGTGCTCCGGATATTGTCGTTGAAATCCTCTCTCCCTCATCACAACACAAGGATACAGTGATTAAAGCCAAGTTGTACAAGAAATTCGGGGTAAGGGAATACTGGCTTATCGATCCACAGGAAAAGCAAATCACCCTCCATGACTTCAGCTCATCCCAAAGGAAGCCATCCACGGCCATCTATACCTTTGATGAGATTTTCGAATCACCTCTTTTGCCCGGGCTGAAAATAAGCCTGAAAGAGCTTTTCATATAGCTGTTAGCTGGTATCACCAACCTGTACTTGCCTGCGGCCCTGTCTCCCTCTCCCCTCTTTTGAGGCAATTTTATTCAGTTAAGGTCTCCCCCACCAGTAACGCCCCTCACCCCGACCCTCTCCCCAGAGGGGCGAGGGAGAAAAATGCTACCCTGCGAATAGCATTGCCCCTTAAAGGGGGAGAGGGGCGGGGAATAACCGGCCGCCTATTGATTGCGCAGCGTGCAAAGCCCTCACAAGGTATAAAGCCCTCAACAGAGCTGATAATCGTAGGAGGAAATGATTGTGCCTTCAAGGTCAGCAGGAGGCTCTACCCCCATGATATGGAGGATAGTGGGAGTTACTTCCAGGATGTCGAAATAGCCGGGGTTTTTCACTGGAGGACCCTGGTAATCCGGATCATGCAAAATGAATATTCCCTCCTGGGCATGATTGGCATCGTCCGGGCCGGTGTCGTTCTCGAAGGTATGAATGGCGGGAAGTCCCACACTGCCCACCGATCGCCAGTCCAGGTTGCCAAAATAAACGATCAGGTCAGGGGCGATGCCGTTGACCTTCGGATAAATTTCCTGCGGCTTGAACACCCTGGTCCCGATGTCGTTTCCCTGTTCATCGGTCAGAGCTTCCAGCCTGGCTATAAGCTCATCCCGCACTTTCTCGTAATCCTGCGGCGGAATCACCCCTTCCGGCTCCCGTCCCTGGACGTTCAGAAAGAGGCGTCCATAATAGCCGCCTTCTCCCCAGCATTTGGTTTTGGACCAGTCAACCTTTGCCTGGTCGAAGCGAATGACCGTGGACGGCTGCTCCTTGAGCGTAAGATATCCTTCCCGCTGGAGCCACTCGTTGATGGCGATTCCACCTTCCATCTTCTTTGCGCCATGATCCGAGACTATCATGACTGCGGTCTGATCGTCGAGGAAAGAGAGAAGCTCACCGATACGCTCATCGATATACTGGTAGTATTTCCTGATGGACTGCTCGAAGGGATTTCCCGGTTCAAACTGGCGGTGCTGCGGATCGATGAATTTCCAGAATCCATGATGAATCCGGTCCACGCCCATTTCAACCATCATGAAAAAGTCCCACTCCTTCTGCCTCAGAAGGTAGCGGGCAGCTTTGAACCGTTTTTCAGTCATCTCGTAAATCTGGTTGAGCAGTTTTTCTTTATCGTTGGTGCGAAAGTTTTCCACATCAATAATATAACCGCCGGTCACCAGCTCGATCTCGGTCTTCAGGGTCTTGGGATGGGTATACTGACAGCTAGTATCCGGAGTGAGAAAGCAGGATACCATGCAGCCATTGATGGGGCGAATCGGATAGGTCTGAGGAATGCCGAGCAGAATGGATTTTTTGCCCGCCTCACCGAGCATGTCCCACAACGTAGGCTCCTTGACCGTGGTTGAATTGCACATGACCATTTTGGAATACGAGTAATCAGCCCGGTTGCGGAATCCGTAGAAGCCAAGAGTGCCGGGACACTTACTGGTCATCATGGACATCCATGCCGGGCAGGTTATGGCTGGAACGGTACTTCTCATGGGGCCATAAATTCCCTTGTCTATCAGGGCGCGGATATTGGGCAGGTCATCCTTCCACTGGTCGAAAACCAGTTGCGGGGCAGCACAATCCAGTCCGATTACCACCACCTTTTTCCCCTGGCGGGCAGGGTGGGCATGGCGGGCCGGGTGAGCCGGGTGAGATTGATAAGGCATTGCTTGTCTCCTTGTTATGATGGGATTAAAAGAATAATGGCACTTCAGGATTGACTATAACATAGTAATGATATCGGCATCAATGACCGGGAGGGGGGACCCCAGCAATTCTAATTATGGAAATTGCATATTTTCAAAAGTATAGTTTACTTAAGCATGGAGGGCTAGCTACCTGTCAGTTTTATAGGGAATAAAAAATCTCCTCTTTCAGAGGTAAAATGGAGTAGTAACCACTAAAAGAGGAGATGATATGACTATTACTTCTGCAAACAAAGCTCTTAAAAATCTTTTACTATGCATGGTAGTCTCCCAATCGAGTGAAAACTGGGTCATGCCTTGAATTATGAGCTTGGGAGATACATTCACGATTCAAGGCACGAACCCCAGACTTTGGGCGGAAAGATGCACTCCCTCCGACGATCCTCAATTACTTCCAGATTCCTAAACAGGGCCTCGACCGAATATAGCGCAGAAAAATGCGGTGAGCATCCTCCGGACTAATTACGCCATCCCTATTAAGGTCAGAGCACTCAAGACAAGGGCCGGTTCCAAGATAGCATTTAAAAGCAAGCAGAGCATCTCCGGGAGTAATAAAGCCATCCCCATTAACATCTCCCTCATTGCACCTCATACAGAAGATCCCTCCTGTCTTTGAAAAATTAGCTATATCACTCCCGAGGTTCTCCAGTTTAAAAAGATAAGCGGCACCTTCCTTCACACTTTTGAGTTTGAACTTCAGCCAAACCAGATAACCACTTGCACCTTGAGAAATACCCTGCCCATCAGTTTGTCCCCCTATTCTGAGTCTGGCCGAATCAATCGAATAAGCCTCAATCGCTGCAAAAGATTCTGCCAGCTCTCCTTGTTCCATTCCTGTATACTCAAAGGTATCTGGATCATAGGTAACTTCAAAATCAAAGGAATGTACCTCACAAGGTGTATTTTCAATCCTGACCGGAATCCGGACCTCTTTGCCGATTTTTCCTGTGGTCCCTATCCCTTTAATGTAAATGTTTCTTTCATGTGTAGCAGGGGTGCAGGGAGGAATTATTACCCCTCCTGTTCCCATCCACGCTGTAGATGCAAAAAATATGGTCTTTCCTGCATATTTATTTATGAATATTTTTCCATAAAAATCACCAATAGAACTTGAACAAATATAATTTCCACCTAAAAGCTGCACATCCTCCTTATGAACTGAACAACCACGATCAACATCAGGGTCAATAACAGGGTCAAGGCACGCCTCGAGAGGAGCAAGAAGATAATTTAACCGTAACTCCTCTTCCATAAGAGGAATAACTTCTTCCAAGTTGAGCTCTTTTTCCACTGGATAGGTAAACTTATCGATTCTCTTTAAATCAAATGATCGATAATCCAGTCTAACGATGGTTATTTTTACTTCTTCTTCTATTTCAGGAATGGATGATACCACCACTACCCATTCAGCAGTGTTAAGATCAAACGCTCCTTCAGTATATGGATGCATGAGGATCACTACTGAATAAGCTTTTTCTGAAGTGACAAGCTCTACTTCTTCAAGCTCCTTAATGTTTTCCCAAATAGTTGGGGTATACAGTTTGAGCTCCTCTTTGAAACGTCTATCTAAGGTTTCATCATACAGATAAATATTCCCTTCAGGATTGGACTGTGCCATTAAGCACCTAAAATTCAAGCCGATAACTGCGGCTATGACTATTACTTCTGCAACCAAAGCTTTTATAAGTCTTTTACTATACATGATAGCCTCCCAATCAAGTAGACTATATATAATACCGATAATACCGAGAGGCTTTGCTGTCTAGCAGGTGTAAAGATGCAAAGCCTCTCGTCATAACCATTAATAATGTGTAAGCCTAATACTTACATATAGCAAGACCTACATATTCCTCGCTTCCATCAAACCTTAACTCTTCAATTCGAACCCTATAATTACCGGTTGTATTTGCAGTAAATGCCAAGATTTCATAATTGTTATCGTAACTAAATGATCCCGTTATATAATTTCCATTAGGATCATAGGCTATCAAATTCAAGTTAGCTTCTAGTCTGTCATCCCAATGAACTGGGGGCTCATCGGTGTTATAGGCTTTAGAATCCCATCGAATTACAGCTCTCACTTTCTGCCCTTGATTAGCATAAAAGTATTTATCGTAAGGAAGGTCCTCAGCAGTAAATGTATAATGACTGCTTAATCCATTATCAATGACTTGCAGAGCATTGGCTATGTCTATTCCACCGACTCCAGCATTATCATCCAAAGGAACATTGGGATCGTATCCAGCTATATTGATATCGTGAATAGCGGAAGCCA
>JBFLZW010000003.1 GCA_040755755.1 bacterium
TGGCATGATAATCACTCCTTTCAGACCTTTTTTGATACCTCTTCTCTGGTACCAAGGATATTTTACCATGTCCGAACCTCTTTTTGTTTTCTATGTGGTCGCGTATTTATGGCGACCTGTACTTAGTTATTTTCCCCAACAACTCTTGAGCGTCTTTTTTCTCAGGGAATTCTTTTTGATTCGATAGTGCCTTATTTAATTCAACTGTGGCCTTTGCATTTTCTCCCTGGCGGAATAAGGCCAAGGCCAAATGAAACCTTATGGATGGATTTTCTTTATCCAGAGTAGCAGCTTGATTGAACCTATCTACAGCCTGATTGAATTTCCCCATTTTAAAATATACCCAGCCAATGGTGTCAATAACGGCTGGATTACCAGGATTCAGTTTGTCCGATTTCTGTGCAAGTTCGAGAGATTGATCCAGGTTTTGTTCTCGGTCAGCATAGAACCAGGCGAGATCATTAAGAGCTCTGGCATTATTAGGGTCTAATAGAATAGACTTCTTATAAAAATCCTCCGCCTTTCCATAGTCTTTTTTATCTACGTAAGTACTCGCCAAAAAGAGGCTTACATAACTGTTCTTAGGATCTATTTTATTAAGGATATATTGATATTGATCTATCGCCTGATCAGGTTTATTTTGTCGATTATAAGCAGTTCCAAGGTTTACCCTCAAATTTAAAGAATCAGGTAGTTTCTTGATGCCCTTTTCCAGAGTATTGCAAGCCAATTCAGCCTGGCCTGATGACTGATAAACCGAGTAAAGCCTTAAGTATGTCTTTTCAAGATCGGGATTAGGATCTGTATCTATAGCCTTATTAAGGTAATCGATAGCCTCCTTGGTATTCCCCATCCTTAAGGATAATGTAGCCAGATCATTCAAAACAGCAGCACCGCTGACCTGTTTTTCAGAAATAATATCATCCAGTTTGGCTTTGGCCTTATCATGTTCCTTGTTAAGATTATAAGCATGGATCAAGAGCTCCCGGGCAGCAATGCTCTTTGGATTAGCCTTGGCTATCTTTTCAAATTCCGCAACAGCCAGGCCATACTCCTTATTCTTTAAATATGCTGAACCAAGAATGGTACCTGCCAGGTTTGAGTCCGGCATTACAGAGCTAACCTTCTTGGCCAGTTCGATGATCGACTTGACATCACCTTGTTCGGAGTAAACTTGAGCCAGCCGGGCAAAGGCGCTCTGATGTTTCGGATCTATGGAGAGAGCTTCCTGAAGCCTGTTGATTTCTTCCTTTTTATCTCCCGTTTTGGCATAAATTTCTGCCAGTCCCATAATTGCTTTAATATTCCTGGGATACTGTTTTAATATCCCTTGATATCTTTCAATAGCTTTGGCAGGTCCCCTTTCAAGGAGATCCAATTTGGCAAGATTGAATTGGGCTGTAAGGAATTTGGGATCTTCCGACAGAGACTTGTTCAAGCTCTCTCTGGCCTTATCGAAACGGCCCTGCTTAAGATATGACAAGCCAATAATATTATAAAATAACCCACCCTGCTTGGGATTGGACTTCAGGGCATCAGAACAAATGTTGATTGCCTTATCCGGTGCATTCTGGTCTAAATAGGCCAGGGCCAGAGGAACATAGAGCTTCAGATTTTGGGGATTGATCGCGATTGCTGATTCGTAAATCTTGGTAACATCATCTTTCTGTTCACCCTTTTTCCGAAGAGCAGCCAGGTTCTGATGGGTCATGGTAAAATTGGGGTCCAGTTGCAGAGCCAATTGAAACTCATCTATTCCCTTATCCATCTTCTCGCTGCTGATATAGGCAATTCCCAGAATATTGTGCAGATACGGATTATCAGGACTCAGATCGAGAGCCTTTTCTGCCTCGTTGATGGCAAACTCATATCGGTTAAGCTCGAGATTTATAGTGGCAAGCATTGTATGGGCGCCAATATGTTTGGGATCCAATTCGATCGCCTTCTGCAGTGCGCTGATACTCTGGTTCTTATTATTGACCTGATAATGGGCCAGACCAAGGAGATAATAGGAATTTACTCCCCCCGGATTTATCTGTACGGCTTTTTCAAGGTCTTCTATGGCTTCTCTGTATTGAGCTTTGACAAAATAAGCTCCACCTCTCATATGATACCCGAAAGGCATCTTGGGGAACTTTTCAATAATCAGGCTTCCCTGTTTAATAGCTTCATCAAATTTCTTCTGCTGATTAAAGATGTCTCCTAGGGCAGCCATAGCCTCAAGCGAAGAAGGGTCTATCTTTAAAGTCTGCCGATACTGGTTTTCTGCTTCCTGGTACTCCTTCAACAGGTAGTAGTACCGCCCCAAAGCCAGATATGGCCTGATATCCTTGGGTGATTTATCTCTGGCCATTTCAAAGGTCTTTTTGGCATCGACATAGTTTTTCATCTCCATGTACAGACCGCCCAGATTGATTAACACATGGATATTATCGGGATCCAATTTCAGGGAATTATCAAAATGTGAGTTGGCCAGGTTAAAATTCTTCATTGCAATATAGATTTGACCAAGCAAATTATGTATTTGGGACCCTTTTACTTCTGTTATCCCCTCAACCTGCTCTTTTCCCTTATTGAGCTCCAGGGCGGTCTTTGCTTCTTTCAATGCATTATCGAACTTCTTTTCAGCCAGATAGATAGAAGCTGATAAAAAATGAGCTTTGCTGTTACCAGGATCTTTGTCAATGACTTGCTTCAACTCCTGCATGGCATTATCCAATTTACCCGTAAGGAAATACGTTTCCCCCAGTTGAAGCCGGATAGAATAGTCACTCGGATCCATATCGAGTGCGCACTTGAATTCAATAGTCGCAGCGTTGTAGTTCTTCTGTTCAAAAAATTTTACTCCCTCGGTCACATGTTCCTGCTTTGTCTTTCTACAGCCGCCAAGTGCAGGGATTAAGGCAAATAACCAGCATACTGTAGAAATAAGGAGCAATTTTTTAACTTTTATTGCTATACTACTGCCGGTATTGTTATGTTTATGGATGTTGCTGTATTTATAATTATATTTTTTTAATAATATTTTATAATCTTCCGTAAATTCAGCAATAAGATTTAACCATAGCATAATCAATTACCTTTCCTTATTTTGTAAATTTATTATATACCCCTTATCGTTTTATACAAACACAAGATCTTAATTTTACGGCTCAAGTGGATCATATTCGGTAAGGGAGGTCAAGACCTTTCATTAGTTGCTGGATATTGGATCATAACGAAAGAAGTAAACGGGGGGTTATATACAATTGCCCCCTTCTGGATGGAGAACTCAGCCAGAGAGAGGGCTTTAAAAAAAAGAATAAAGAAATATACTGTAGATTATTTTCCCTACAACTGTCGCTCTTTATATATTATATAACAGCGACACCGAAACGGGACGATCCCAAGAAGATGGCTCTATTTATTCTTTAACTTCATGACAGTCTCTTTCTGTTGTTCTAAAAGTAGAGGTTTATTTACCTCCATATACCCCACCTACAATAGTATGGTATCTAAACAAGAGAAAGTGAAAGAAGTAACAATGATGGCTATGGTATCGGTATAACTGGTTCTGCTTCAATGACTATCGAAATAATATCAGATTGAACAGTATAGGCATAGGCTTTGGCGCTGCTTTGCACATCCGTTGGCACAGTTGCTCTTACAATTTGAGCTAACTTTACATAAAAGTAATCACCTGTTTTAAAAGTAGTATTATCTGTCTTAATACCGAGTGAACCTGGCAGTCCAAGGGATTCTTCCAATGTCCGCCTTCTCGTGCGATCGTTTATCCCGTCAGTGGTTAACGTATTAGAATATGAAAAACTTATGACTGGGGCTGCTGTCGGATCCTTATATATCTCAAAGGCAAAATCTACTCGTGCCGTCCCTGATAAAAGGCCGGGCATATAACCAGTTAACCCCCCACTATTTAATATCCCAGAAAGTACAGCCTCTGCTGTTAATTCTACATTTATGCCGTAGTCCTCACCAGGGTCTGGGTTTAACCTATATCTGATCATATCACCTGAATTCACTCCACTTCTCACTATGGCATAGGTCTCATAAGCGATGCCTTCATCTCCGGATGCACTTTGGGCCGTTGAATGAAGAATGAATCTAACATGATTATCATTGTTTAATGGATTGTCAATCTTATCTCCACTTGCTTGTCCATATCCGTAAGCGCTAGTGCCTGCAAAAATGGCATCATCAGTGCTTACCCCTCGTGAAGCTTCCCAACCACTTGCAGACCACTTATAAGTTCCTTTGAATGTTGTGCCTGTCTCAGCATAAATTTCACCTGATATATAATCAATCTGAATTGCCCATCCCAGTCGAGCACCCGAAAAGAATACAATAGAAGATACAAATATAATAAAGACTATCCATAATACTCTTTTATCCATAATAATTACCCCCTCAATATTCCCCATAGATAAAAAGCCGACCCTGTTTTTACCATGTCGAATTCACGTTAATTATTCTGATCTCATTTCGAGAGTGAGCCGATTTTCAAAGTAATAACACCAAAAATTCCAACGAGAGTGATACCTAAAAGAAGCAAGGTTGATGGCTCTGGTACTGGTGTAGTAGTAGGGTCTGCATGAATAGCTATCGAAGTCGATTGAACAGCATAGGCACTGGCGCTGCTTTGGTAATCCCCTGACACAGATGCTCTGGCAATTTGAGCGAAATATACATAGATGGAATCACCTATGTTAAAGGTAGTATTGTCTACCTTGGTACCGAGTAAACCTGGCAGTCCAACGGATTCTGTCAATGTCGGTCTCCCAGTTGTATTGTTTCTCCCGTCAGAGGTTAATGTATTATAATGCGAAAAACTCATGACTGCGTCTTCTGACGGGTCCGCATATATTTCAAAAGTAAAATCTATTTCTGCTGTCCCTGATAAAAGTCCAGGCATATAACCAGCCAACCCCCCGCTATTTATTGTCCCTGAGAGCACAGCCTCTGCTGTTAATTCCACACCCATGCCGTAATCCTCACCAGGACCGGGAGTTAACACAAATTTAAGCATATCGCCTGGATTCACTCCACTTCTCACTATGGCATAGGTCTCATAAGCGATGCCTTCATCTCCGGCTGCACTTTGGGCCGTTGAATGAAGAATGAATCTGGCGTGGTTGTCATTATTTAATGGACCATTGATCTTATATCCACTTGCCTGTCCATATCCGTAAGCGCTAGTGCCTGCAAAAATGGCATCATCAGTGCTAACTCCTCCTGAAGCCTCCCAACCAGTTGCAGACTTCACATAGTTTCCATTGAATGTTGTACCTGTCTCAGCATAAATCACACCTGATACATACTCGATCTGTATTGCCCAACTCAGTCGAGCACCCCCCAAAATTAGAATAATGCATAAAAATACAGCGTTTCTTATCCACAATATCCTTTTATTCATGTATCTTACTCCTTTCACTAAGCTATTATCTGTTTCGCTCTCATACAGCATGACACCGGAATGGAGAATTCCCGAAGAAAGATGACTGTATTTTTCGACTTCATGAGCGTCTCTTTATTTCGTTGTTTATAACGATGGTGTCTAATAAATGAGAGCGACCTGTTTTAATAAATTGACAATATTAACTTAACTATAGAGACTTTCTTTTCCTTGCTACCTAACGTTTTTCATAAACCTATCCCGCCTGCTTAGAGATAAGGAACTATTTTTAAGGAATGAGGTGGGGAAAATATTACCTTCTGGTTATGTAAGGTCAACATTCCTCTCTTCCTTATGGTAGCTCGGCATGGCGAAAGGCTGAACGATTACTATGATTCTAATTACCTTTTTTTAAGATTAATGCATTTTAAATGCCATTTCCTAATTACCTGATATTTAAGGCTATTAACCATTCTCAAACCTAAATTATCTAAGAATATGTAGCCTTTGGCTACAGGTTCATTTTATATAGGTAACCTACAGTAACTTAATAAGTTTTATTAATATATAGGGTACAAAGTGTAGTAACTTACTACAATTTTAACCCATCCTCATATTACCTGTAAGACTTTCAAGCACCCCATGAAACTGCTGGTTATTGGCTTCATTTCTTACCGTGAAGTGGAAGGGGGGCCAGCAAAAGCGCAGAGAATACAAAGAATACAATGTAAAGATGAGAACTATGGAAACAAAGAGCTTGATCTTGATGAGACGGATATCAATATAGATCTGGCACGTATCCATGCCCGATCTCCCAAAGGGCAATGCTATTAAGCCTCAAACCGCTATAACATTCTCCTGGAAGTCGTACTAACATTAAGGATCTTTGTGAGATTGTGATTCTCAGGCTGTTATCGAACAGGTGCGATGGATTCGACTCAGGAACTATCGTGCCTGCATTTTACATACTGAACGGAAAATGAAACAGTTAGGGAATCACCTTGTACTGAAACGAGCATTGCAGGGTTAAAAATCTCCTGGTGAGTTTTCCCGAAAGAGGCAATCCGTGATAGTTGGAGACGAATTGTCGAGATAAATTCCACCGCCGGAGTCAGCTGAATTTCTTTCAATAGTACATTTAGTTACGACCAAGTCATTTGAAGATGAGCAGTAAATCCCTCCCCCCATCGATGAAGCCGAATTACCATGAATAAGGGTGTTGGTTATACTTGAAGAAGAGTCAAGGCAGTAAATTCCACCACCATCATACCCAGCAGAATTCTCAGTGATGTTGCAGTCACTGACTGGCGATGAGGAAAGCACAAGCAAAATCCCACCGCCATCATACAGCGTCGAGTTTTTACTAATGGTACAGCTGGTGATGGCTGATGACGAAAACCCGCAATAAACTCCACCAGCGACCCAGGTAGACGAATTTTCACTGATATTGCAATTCTTAATAGCTGCTGAGGAACCCATGCAACAAATACCACCACCATATTTAGCTGAATTTCCAGTGATAGTACAGTTGGTAATAACCGGAGAAGAGGTGCAATAAATTCCACCGCCCATACTACCTTTACCGTTTTGCACAGTAATTCCACTGAGAATCGAATCGCTTTCTTCATCAGTATTGAAAGTAATAACAACTCCGCTCCCCCCTCCATCAATTATCGTCGCAGCAACTACATCCGGGTTATTCGGATCCGCACTCTTCACGGTAATGGCCTTGCCTTTAAAATTAATCTTTTCATGATAAATCCCTTCGTGAATAATTATCACATCACCATCATGGGCAGCCTCGATTGCTGCCTGAATGCTCTGTCCAGGGTATATATGGACTTCGATACATATATTCTTAATATTAAAATTGTCATCGTTACAATCATCAGCATTATCCACATATCCTAATGGGCAAGAGCCAGTTTGTGTGCACTCTTGTATAGCAATATCAGGATTCCCATAGCCATCTTTATCATTATCTTGGTAGCAGATTCGACATATCAATTCATCTGAGGGTTCACTTTCGAGGTCCACGTTATCATAAGCAGTGATCCAACAAACATACGTTTCTCCAGAGTCCAATTCTTGAATCGTATAACTGGTGGTATCACGGTTAACTTTAATGCACTCAGGGTAACTGCTGGAAGAGTCTACCTTATAATAAATACAATATCCAGCAAGATCATCGTCTTCGCTATTGGCATCCCAGGCAAGTGGAATACTCCGTGGACATATATCACTCAATGCCCTGCTTGGATTCAAAAGGCAAAAATATAAAATTCCTGCCAGCATAATTTTCCCAAGAAATCTTGTGCCATTTATATTCATGACTATCCCCCATTTTTTTATTATTCCTTAAAGTTGGTTGTCTGAAATAGAGCTCACCTAATAATAGTGAAAGAACTTACCCAATCTTAAAAATCAGGTAGCTACTCAGACTGTTAGTCTGTTAGTCTAAAAGCCTTTCTTGAGGTCGGAACGCATTGTCTTTTCCTAACAACCTAAATGCCTACAGTCTATCTATCTGAGTAGTTACAAAATCAGAAGATAATTACTCACAAGAGCAAAGATTAACAATCGGATTATTTGATCTTGATAATTACCAGCATTCCTCTTTTTATTGATGTCGGATTATAGCTGATAGCAGCAAGCTCGACAGTTTCAGTTATTCATCCTATAAGTATTTCGGCATTTATAATATAAGAGGGTGGAGGGAAATGCTGCTCTCAGTACACATCAAGATACATACGTGGCAAGATAGTGCAATTGAGTTTTAGGCCGGATGGTACTTGCGAGGTATGTGCATTATAAATCCAACTGAGTCAATCCTTCGCGCAGTGGATATGACCGTAAACAGCCACAGTATACAATTACTTCTCATCGAAGAATACCTATGGTCATTACGGCTTTTCAACTCTATAAATATGTTCAGGAAAAATTTATCTATCATAAGCCAGCCCATCTTTCAACAACGGCAGCAATACGCTCACTCGCCTTACCATCCCAGAGTGGAGGAACCGAGCCTTTTTTACCTTTCCCGGATAAGATTCCATCCACCTCCTCTTTAAGTCGGGTCATGTTCTGTCCAACCAGCACATTCGTGCCAATGGTGGTAGTAATCGGACGCTCAGTATTCTCTCTCACTGTCAGACAGGGTATACCAAGGAAGGTTGTCTCCTCCTGGATACCCCCTGAGTCAGTAATAACTATCCGTGCCTGCTGCTGCAGTGCCAAAAACTGTAAGTAGCCAACCGGCTCAATCAGTTTGAGGCGTGAGCTGTCAATAGTAATGCCCAAACTTTGCAGCCTGTGCTGAGTGCGGGGATGAATTGGAAAAATCACCAAAAGGGACTGGCTAATCTCCTGAAGGGTCTTCATGATGCTGGCCAGCATATTGGGGTCATCTACATTTGAAGGCCGATGCAGGGTGACGAGAGCATAGGATCCGGGGTGACAAAAATATCCATTTATGGCAAATTCCTTCAGCACTACTTCATGGTCCGCTTTGGGCAAAAGCCTCAGCAAGGTATCAATCATGACGTTGCCTACAAGATGAACCTTTCCACTGGGGATTCCCTCCCTTTTCAGGTTCTCATTTCCATCCTCTGATGGAGTGAAGAGAATATCCGCCATCTGGTCGGTCAGTAACCGGTTGATCTCTTCAGGCATAGTACGGTCAAAGGAGCGCAAGCCTGCCTCGACATGTCCGATGGCCACACCAAGTTTGGTACATACAAGAGCCGCGGCCACCGTGGAGTTGACATCGCCATAGACCAGCACTATATCAGGCTTTTTCTCTACCACTACCGGCTCGAAGCGAATCATGATCTGGGCTGTCTGCTGTGCGTGAGTCCCTGAGCCAACTCCAAGGTTAATGTCAGCTCTGGGGATTCCTAACTGATAAAAGAAAATATCTGACATATTGACATCATAATGCTGTCCTGTATGAACAACAGTCTGGCGGATGCCACTTCGCTGTCCCAAGGCAGCAATGACTGGCGCTGCCTTCATAAAATTGGGCCGGGCACCTACTATATGAAGAACATGCATCATAGAATACGATACTCCTTAATTAGAAAAGTATTCAGACAAATCACTCGCCAAGCAGAAGTTGATAACACCTGATATGGTCAACTGGTAATGTCAATCGAAAATTCCCCCACCGTGACAGCCGAAAATTCCCCCACCCCCAAATTATAAATTTATAAAATAGTTAACAAGTGAAATTAGTTGTTGAGATTGTGAATAGGGTGGAAACCTC